>NZ_ONDD01000027.1 GCF_900316465.1 uncultured Fibrobacter sp.
ATGTACGACATGAGTCGCGTATCCGCAAACGGCTACTTTGACGCAGCGAACAACGCCGACGCCCGCAACGAGGCCCGCAAGGCTCTGATGGCCCAGCGCACCAAGGATTTCAAGAACGGCACCTACGACCTGGCCGGCGGTGTTATTGACCCGCTCCCGGACGACGCTCCTTACTTTGTCAAGGATTACTACGCTTACTACAAGACCCCGCGCGGCTATCACAAGCGATCCCTCAACAGCAATAAGGGCTGGGCCGCCTCCGCTGGCACCTCGCTCCTGAACACGAAACTCCTCGCGTACGCTGACGAAATCCGTAACCCGGTGCTCATCATCCACGGCGAAAAGGCCCATAGCCGCTACTTCGGCGAAGGCGCCTTCGAAAAGATGACCGGCAAGAAGGCGAACGTCCCCGCAAAACTCGACGCCACCAAGAACTGGAGCAAGATCGTCGGCAACAAGGAACTCCTCGTCATCCCCGGAGCCTCCCACGTGGACCTCTACGACAACCTGGAAAAAATCCCCTTCGAAAAGCTGAACGAATTCTTCAAGACGAACTTGAAGTAAGCAAAAGTCATCTAACCGCGACGATTATTTGATTAAGTTTGGAGGTCACAACTTGTGACCTCCATTCCACTATGCGCAAAAGGCATAGTGAGTCATAGCAAATAAGTATTTTGAATTGCGTGTGCAATTATTTATATTGTGTGTATGCGAAACTTTATCCTTATAGCGTTGTTCTTTCTGGTCGCCTGCAGCGATGCGGCGAGCCATTCGACGCAACCTGAAACCCAGACGCCAAAATCGTCCGCTAGCAAAACGCCCGACGCTGTGCCCGCAAGTTCATCAGCCCAAATGGAGGCTCCCGTGAAACTCAAAATCCATGTGAACGACACCTCCTTCACGGCGACGCTCGAAGAAAATTCCTCGGCCAAGACCTTCGCCGAATTCCTCACGCAGGGCGACATGACGCTCGACATGCACGACTACGGCAGTTTCGAGAAGGTGGCCGACCTGCCGCGCAGTTTCCCGCGTAACGACACGCAAATCGACACCGATGCTGGCGACATCATCCTCTACCAGGGCAATTCCATCACCATCTACTACGACAAGAATTCCTGGAACTTCACGCGCCTCGCCCGTATTGACAACGTAAACAAGAAACGCCTCCAGCAGATTCTCGGCAAAGGGAACGTGAAGGCTACATTTTCTGTGGAATAAACGTATATTTCCTTCGGGAAGACGATGACGCGTTTGCTGACGAAATTCAGAACACATTTTACGCTTGTGCTGTTCACTGCATTTGCAAGTTTCGCACATGCTGAAACGCCAGCGGCCGATTCGACAAGCGCGGATTCCGCAGCCATCGATAGCGCACAAAAGCTTTCCCCATTCGATCACCTGGGCCACAACATGCTGCTGAGTGCGTTCGGCTGGCCGCTCGGGTTCCACATGCTCGGCGGTGCGCTTACGTACAAGTTTTCGATGGGAAATAACGACTTGATGGTAGCCCGTTTTGCGGCCCGTCAGGATCAGTTGGTGTCCGGCATTGCGTTCGGACCCGGCATGATGATGGGGACGTTCTTCCCGATACTCGTCCCCGGCTACATGTACTTTATCAGCGACAACCGCGCGCTGAACAACACCGGTGCCGTCGCCGTGCAGGCTACCGCCGTGGCTTTCCTCTACAACAACATCCTCAAGGCGATTTCGGCTCGCGAGCACCCTGACGCGGAACTCAACAGCGGCGAGCGTTCCCGCGATTTCAAGTGGGGATTTTTTAGGCGCGGAGTATTTTACGGCTGGCCCTCGGGGCATTCCATGACCAATGCGGCCATGGCCATGAGTATCGCAAGCTACAACCGCGACAAGCCTCTCGTTGTGGCGGGCTGCGCCCTGTATGCAGGCTACATCGCCACAAGCATGGTGCTCGGCGCAAAAGGGGAGGCCCACTGGTTCTCCGACGCCGTCGCGGGCACCCTGATGGGAGCCTCCATCGGCTGGTACATCGGCAGCGTGTTCTACAAGGAAAAAATCGGCGAAAAGCGGACCCCGCCCAAGGTCACCATCGCCCCGCTATTTTACAATGACACCAAAGGCGCCGTGCTCAGCGTGAGGATATAAGCCAAACGCCTGGTACACAACCTTGTGGACCGACGAAAGAGAAAAAATGCATAAACCACTTGACAATCGCGTTTTGGTAATTTTATTGGAAAATGTCTCTTGCGTCGCCAGCCCCGAAGTGTTAGAAAATACAATCAAGAATCTCTTTGCAAGATTCAATTGTCGCTTCAAATGGAACATCTTTTGCAAACGAAGATTTTTTTGCATAGTTCTTCCAGCGGGTTTGAAGAATGTCGCTCTTTGAAATTTCTTCTAGAAGCAAAAGAGCTTCTTCTTTTTTAAAAGGCGTTTTGCGATATTGGCAAGTTGTTTCAAAAGATTTCTTCAAGTCAGGAATATTGATGTTATTCCTTTGCAATTGATTGATGATATAGATGTCGTAATAATCTTTGCAGCGGCTATTGAGCAGGCCTCGGAAAAGAATGGTTTGAAGTTTTTCAGCAACAACCGTTTCTAGGTTATAAGCTCGAAACGCAATGGTTTCATGGCTGATGAGGCTTTGGTAAGAGTATTCGATATCTTTTGGCGTAATCGGATCGCCCGTGGCGACATCGACATGGAAACTTTGTCTGACGTTCTCTAGGTGCCCGGTCAAAAGAATGGAAAATCCGCCATAGGCGTCTTCGTCGCGGATAGGAGAAATATCGCTTATTTCAAAAGTGATAGAATCATCTGCATCGATTGCGATGATGTCAGTGAAAATTTCCTTCAATCTATTCTCATTCATGGTTTCCTTTCTCAAAAGGAAATCAATGTCGGCAGTATAGCGGTTCTTTACACCGAGCAATGTAGCGAGATAGAAACCGCCCTTGAAAACAAACTTGTTGGCGTATGTTGACTTGGCCAATCTTGAAATGAATGCATCAAAGAAGAACGATACGAGCAAGACGTTGGCGTGAACGTTCATTTCTTTGGAGAGGTTGTTGATTCTCGCTTGCAGGGAATTCTTATTAATCTTCATTCAGTATCACCGTCATAAGTTCCGCCACTTTGTTCTCTATTTTCAATATTTGGGCGTAATGGAGTAGGTTGCGGGTATTCTTGTCTTTTGATTTTGCGTAAAGCCTGAGCGCTTTGCCGTAAATTTCCGCATCGATTTTTTGACTGTTTTTAATGATGTCGCAAATCGTTCGTTCCATATCGTAGCATTCCACCAGATGTCCAAGCGAAGTCTTGATTTTGCAAATTCCAAGCCTGTAGGTTTCATCGCGAGAATCTGTGTGGATTGCGACGGAAGGGTTCGGAGAAAATGGCCTATAATTCTTGGACCCGGTTACCTCGAAATAATCGGGTAGGCGGTCTGTTAGCCCATGCAAGAATAGTGCGGAAACGTGTGAAAAGATGAATCTGGGATACTTGTATTGAAAAACAAGGTAATCGTCCCTGATCCATTGCTCTTGGGCGTAGAATCCCTTGTCTACCTTGACAAGGCCCTGCTTTCGCACGAAATCGGTCAAGAACCACGAGGGAATCTTGTGGGTGTCGACTTGCTTTCGCGTGATGTAGCCGCTGTTCGCGTTCAGCATTTTTTCCAGTTTCTTCTCGTTTGTTTCTTGCATTTCAAACCAAATATATAATAAAATGGTTGAAAAAGCAAGTTTTTATTTCTTTTTACCCGCTACAGAACATTAAAGATGCGAAAATCCCCACGAAAATCAGGAACGGCAGCACTTTCAGCAGCAAGGTAATGGCGCAGGCGTCCCCTGCGTCGCCAGCCCCGAAAAGAGCCAAAATACCTAGCACGATAAGGAAAGTTACCAGCATAGAACCTCGCTGGTACAAATATACATACCTTGGATGTCATAATATGACAATTTGAGGATTTGTTGAAAAAGGGGAAAGCCTGGAACTAAAGTCCCAACTGCTTGGCTCGATTGAATTGACGGGAAATTTCAAAGGCGTCTGGGAATGCCATATTCAACCAGATTGGCTATTGCTTTATCTGAAGAAGATTTTTTCAACAGAAACCATAAAAGCGCGTGTTTCCACTATGCGTTCCACGCATACTGAGCATGAAAATTAAGCATTTTCCGCATGCTCCGAAAATATTTATATTATATGCGAAATATTTCGGAGTGGCAAAATGAAACTCAAGTTTTTAACATTTTTTTCAATCCTTGCGCTCGCTGCGAGCGTGTTTGCGGAGAGTGCCATGAGCAACATTACGGTAAACCTGCGCTATACGGGTAAGAACGGGGCGGCAAAGAAGTTCGCCGAAGAGATGGTTTCTAGCGGGACGGTGGCGAAAATCCGTGCCGAGAAGGGCAATATTCGCTACGAATATTTCCAGTCGCTGGACGATCCCGAGACCATCTTGCTGATTGACGCGTGGGAAAGCCAGGCAGCCATCGACGTGCACCACGCTTCACCCATGATGAAGACGATTGCGAAACTCCGCGACAAGTACGACTTGAAAATGACTGTCGAACGCTACACGCCCGACAACACCATGCCCAAGACCGACGAAAAGTTCATCAGGAAATAAGTCGCGACAATGCAGCGCCCGCACGCTGTTTGGCGATAAGGCGACCAGCGGGAAATAGATTCTACGCCAACGTCACCTTGAAAAATTCCACGCTCATTTCGCGGTCGGCGAGCGGCACAATCTTGCGGTCCTTTGGAATTTCGTAATCGAACTGGTGGTCCGAAACGAACGTCAACAGCGAAGACTGCTCGATGAGCTTTGAAATGCCCTTCGTGCTGTCGTGCTTGATGAAGGTGGCGTAGGGAATCTTCTTGCGCTTGACCTGCTCCCAGAACCCCACATTGCTGCGCTGGATGATGGTTTCGCCCTTGAGTTCCCGGAGCCGGATGGACTTGCGCTTCGCAAGCGGGTGCTTCTTGGGGAGCGCAATCGAGAGCCGCTCCTGCATGTATTTTTCGGCACGGTATTTCTTTGCACGGGGGGCCTTAAGCGTGATGCCGATATC
This sequence comes from uncultured Fibrobacter sp., assembly GCF_900316465.1. Classification (NCBI taxonomy): domain Bacteria; kingdom Pseudomonadati; phylum Fibrobacterota; class Fibrobacteria; order Fibrobacterales; family Fibrobacteraceae; genus Fibrobacter; species uncultured Fibrobacter sp. The sequence continues at coordinate 5,052 of NZ_ONDD01000027.1, forward strand.
CGCCGTGCCCTCGTTCAAGGCCTTCAGCACGCCCGCCTCATTGTCGATAATCTCGTAGGTGACCTGCGCACCGGGGTATTTCTCCTGCAGTTCCTGCACCATCCGCATGGCGGGGAGAATGGCCACCGACGCGATAGAGAACGTGCGCGTGGCCCCCTGCGGGCTTACCTTTTCCATCATCTCGCCTTGCAAATCCATGATGCGCTTCGCGTATTCGGCGACCGTGCGTCCCTTCTCGTTCAGCTCGATGCGGTTCTTTTTGCGCTCGAAGAGCGGAGCACCGATTTCGTCTTCCAGCTTCTTGAACGCGCGGCTCACCGCCGGCTGCGAAGTGTAGAGCTTGTCCGCAACGGCAGAAAGCGTCCCGTATTCCAGGAACCCGGCCAGCAATCGCAAAATATAGGTCTCGACAAACATAAAAAGCCCCTTTTGGGGGAGAATATAATAAATCCGCTATGCGCAACACGCATAGTGGGCATAAAAATTACGCATTATGCGGCCGTTCTGGATTTATTTATATTATAGACAACCGGTTCAAGGAAATTTTTTACGAAAAAGGCGGATCCCATGAAAAAAATCACCTTGATTTTTTTATCACTTCTTCTAGGAGTCTCTATGGCAGCAGAAAAGAAAATCCTCGTCGTTTACTATTCCCGTGCCGATGAAAACTACACCGTCGGGAACATTTCCAAGGGCAATACCGAAATCATTGCCGAGATGATTGCGAAAAAGACGGGCGGCACGCTCCTACATGTGGAACCCGCGAAGGAATACCCCAAGGGCTACGACGACTGCATCAATGTCGCGAAGAAGGAACTCTCGCAGGATGCACGCCCGGCGATCAAGCCCGTGAACGTGAATCCCGAGGACTTCGACGAAATCTACATCGGGTATCCGGTGTGGTGGGGCGAAATGCCGATGCCCATGTTCACCTTCCTCGAGAAGTACAATCTGAAGGGCAAGACGATTCACCCGTTCATGACGCACGAAGGTAGCGGTCTTTCGGGAGTGCAGCGCCTCAAGAAGGTGACTGGCGCGAACGTGACTGCGGGCCTCGCCATCTACGGGCATGTCGCGCAGAATGAACGCGAAAAGGCTCAGAAGGAAGTGGACAAGTGGGTAAAATAGCCCGCCGTACGTTAGATATCGCAATGGCCGTGCTCACCCTGATTTTGATGGGTGGGAACGGTCTTTTTTACAATGCTTTCGGCGAAGTGCTGGATAGTGGACTAGTTCACGAAATCTTGGGCGTTGTCTTGTTTATCCTATGGGCGGTTCACATTGTTTGGAATCGCGCGTGGATTAAGGGAATGCTCAAGGGAAAGTACAACGCTTTGCGAATCGTGCGGACGGTCATTAACGCAGGCGTTATCGTGTGCGTCTTATTCTTGATGGTAAGCGGGGTGATGCTTTCGAATCACGTGTTTTCTTGGCTCGGAATCGAAAGTGGCGCAAATTTCGCCCGCAATGCCCACATGCTTGCGAGTCACTGGTATCTTGTTTTCGTCTCGCTCCATATCGGGCTACATTTGTCGCTGTTTATCCGCGGAAAAACTGCGACGGGCATAACGCTCTCGCTCGCCGCTTACGGAATATACGCTTTTGTCGCCCGCGGTCTCTGGAAATACCTTACGCTGCAGCAACCATTCTTCTTCCTGGATCTGGAACGCGGCTATTTGCTGTTCGCATTAGACTACATCGCCATCATGGTGCTGTTCGCGATGGCGATGCAATTCGTGATGAATGTAATGCTTAAATACTCGCGCTGATAAGATTGCCGCGCTTCGCTCGCAATGACGACGTGCGTTACGACGCGTCTATGTCGGCGGCGATATGCAGGTCGTAGTCGGGGTAGGCTTCGCTGATTTCCTTGTGCAGGATGTCCAGACCTTCTTGAGGCTTGATTTCGAAGTTCATGACCACGTCAAAACGCATGGTGCGGTCTTCAATGTTCACATAAAAGCCGTGGAGTTGCAATGCCCAAGGGTGCTCCTTTACCAACTTCAACACGTTGCTGCGAATTTTGGCAGCTTCGTCATTCTTGGTGTTGTGTGAATACACGCCTACGCCCGTGAGAATCACGCCGGTTTCTTTGAGTACGCGTGCCTGTACCCTGCGGGTCAGTACGTCGACTTCTTCGACGGTCATGGTGTCGGGGAGTTCCAAGTGCACGGAACCGAGAAACTTGTCTGGACCGTAATTGTTGAGAATGACGTCGTAAGCGCCGCGGACTTGCGGTTCTTCGGTGAGCAGCGCCTTGATTTTCTTGACCAGGTCGCCATCGGCGCGCTTGCCCAGAATGTCGTCCAGGGTTTCGATCAGCATTCCGATGCCCGACTTGATGATGAATCCTGAAATTACGAGGCCCACGTAGGCTTCAAGTGAAATTCCCGTGAGGATGAAGACGATGGCCGATGCCAGCACCGAAAGGGAGAGAATGGCGTCGAACAGGGCGTCTGCACCCGATGCCACGAGTGCGCCCGAGTTCACGCGTTCGCCCTGACGCTTCACGAATTTGCCGAGCACGAGTTTTACCACCACCGCCGAGGCGATAATTACTAGTGAAACCGTGGAGTAGTCCGCTATTTCGGGGTGGATGATTTTCTTGACCGATTCTACGGCCGAGGTGCCGCCGGCGTAGAGCACGATTGCCGCGACCACCATTGCGCTCAGGTATTCGATTCGCCCGTAACCGAGCGGATGCTTTTTGTCGGGAAGTTTGTTCGAAAGTTTCGCGCCCACAATCGTAATGACCGAAGACAGCGCGTCGGAAAGGTTGTTCACCGCATCGAGTGTCACGGCGATGGAATTGGTGGCAAAGCCGACGAATGCCTTGAATGCCGATAGCACGATGTTTGCCGCGATGCCAATGATGCTTGTCCGGACAATGACCTTTTGACGGTTTTCTGCTTCGTTCATGTGAAAACTCTTAGCGGATGAAGTTCGTATAAATTTTCTTTTCGGCAACAGGCTGCGCAATTCCCGCCTGCTTGCCGGCCTCGATGCTCTTGAGGAGCCAAGCCATGTTGCGGCCGAGTTCGCGCATAATCTGCACGCCTTCTTCGTCCTTGAGCACGTCTTCGGGACTGGAGCCGTGGACCATGTTCCAGTAGCGCGAGGTCACCAAGGGCTGCTGCGCGTAGGTGGGGTACTTGTTCAGTGTGTCGAGGGTGGCGCTGGTGCCGGCGCGGCGTGCCGATGCGACCGTGGCGGCGGGCTTGAAAAGCAGTTCCGCTTCGGCGAGGCCGTAGAGCCTGTCGAGGAACATCAGCATTTCGCCGCTAGGTGAGGCGTAGTAAACAGGAGAGCCGTAGACCACCGCGTCGGCGGACTTCAGAATTTCTTTGGCTTCGTGGACAACAGCATCCGTTTCGCCCTTGAGCACGCGGCCCCCGACAAAGAAGATTTCGGTTTCGATGCCTGCGGCGTTGAGTTCGCCCGCGACAATGTTCAGTGCGGTGTAGGTGCAGCCCTTTTCGCGACGGCTGCCGTTGAACAAGACGACTTTCATGATAAACTCCGGTTTGCTTGATATTCCCTTTGAAAGATACAACATTCTATTGTCATTTTATCAAAGCTAATTCGATTTTAGCCGTAAATAAAGTGAATTTTTCAACATATTTTATAGTAAGTAAAGTTCAATTGGGAGGTCTTATGACGGTTTCAATAAAGGGATTTTCTCTTTTTGCGGGGGCCATCGCATTTTGGGGCACTCTTGTCAGTGCTGCAACGATAAACGTTGACATGGACAAAGAATACCAGCGCATCAGTGGCTTTGGTGCCGCTTCGGCATGGGCTGGCTCCATCACCGACAAGAACGCCGCCTTCCTTTGGGACTCTACCAGTGGTGCAGGGCTTACGCTGCACCGCATCCGCATCGCCCCGGACGGCACCACCTCCGAAACAAGTATCGCAAAAAAGGCGAGCGAATACGGCGTCAAGGTCTGGGCTGCCCCATGGACATCCAAATACACCGTAAATTACGACGGTGACAAAAAGCATTTGGATTTCAATCACGCCCAGGACTGGGCCAACACCATATTGAAGTTTACGCAAGACATGCGAAATGCTGGTGTTAACTTATATGCAATTTCGTCGCAAAACGAACCAGACGGCACCGGAGACAACCACTACGAACCCGATGAATTGGCACGTTGGGTCGGCGACTACCTTGGCCCCACCCTCGATACCACGGGTATCAAAATTATTGGCACCGAAGCTATCAACTGGTATGGATTCCCCAATTACAAAAAAGCTTTCTTCAACAACCCTGCCGCCTTGAAATACACGGACATTTTTGGGACGCACGAATACGGCGGAGACCCGGCCGCATACCCCGAAATTCACGAAGCCGGCAAGGAATTCTGGGAAACCGAAGTCTATGATCTTGGAAGTAACAAGGAAGACGTGGGCATGGGAAGTGCTCTCCGCGTTGCAGGTGTAATCCATGACGCCCTGACTATTGCGAACATGAACGCCTGGCATTTCTGGTGGATTTATTCCTGCAGCGAAGCCAGCTGCGGCAACGGAGCCCTCTGGCCGCAAGGACAAGGCAACCCCGACAATGTGGAGCCTACCAAGCGACTCTGGGTCATGGGGAACTTCAGCCGTTTCGCGCGACCCGGCTCCTGGAGAATCGACGCTACCAAGAATCCCGAAGCGAATGTAAAGGTTACCGCCTATCGCGACTCCCTCAAGACGAAAATTGCAGTCGTCATTCTCAATTCCAAGAATGAGGAATTCAAGGCGGACTTTGACTTCGGAAACACGAAAATTGGAAGTTTCAAGCCCTACGTTACCGACGACAACAATAACCTCAAGGAAGGTGACGAAGTTCAGGTTGACGATACAAAGTGCAGTTACAGCGTTCCGGCCCGCAGTGCAACGACAGTTGAATTCATTCTGTGGCAGGAACCAAAGGTGGAACCGCCCGCAGATTCTACAGAGGCTATCGCCTTCGGACTTTCTGCCCCCAAAAGCCTCCAAAGCACATATAAGGTGTTTAGCCCGCTCGGAGCGTTTGTCGGTGAATTCCAGGTCGAGCATATCGGCGAACTCCGCAACGCCATGACAAGCGCTGGCTTAAGCCGCGGCGTGTACATGATCAAACGTGGCTATGCCAAAACGCAATACATGGTTTTGAAATAGTTCGGTTGTGCGAAAGACTGATGTTTTAAATGAAAAACGCAGGCTCGGATGAGTCTGCGTTTGAAGTTTTGATTGTGACGAAACCTTATTTCTTCACGTGACGATGGTACTCTTGGAGGCTGCAGACTTCGAATCGGCCGAAGTCGTGCTTGTCCATGAGGCCTTCCACGGTAGAGGTGAGGGCGGCGATGGTCGTGGTGATAGGTATGCCAGAGACCACAGCCTTGGAGCGCATCTGGATTTCGTCCACCATGGCTTCGGCGCCGTTCTCGGTGGTGTTCACGATCCACTGCACTTCCTTGTCGTGAATGAGGTCCAACAGGTTCGGGCGGCCACGGGAGATGCGGAACACGGCGCGGGTCTTGATGCCTTCGTTGTAAAGCATCGTCGAGGTGCCGCGGGTGGCGTAAATCTGGTAGCCCATGTCTACGAGGCGCTTGATGAGCGGAACGGCCTTCTGCTTGTCTTCGTCCTTGAGCGAGACGAAAATGTTGCCTTCGCTCGGCACCTTGTTGCCTGCAGCGAGCTGGCTCTTGAGGTAGGCAAGGCCGCGGTCGCGATCGAGGCTCATGACTTCGCCGGTAGACTTCATTTCCGGAGAAAGCGTGATGTCCACGCCCGGGAACTTGACGAACGGGAACACGGCTTCCTTGACGCTCACGTAAGGCACGTGGACTTCTTCGGTAAAGCCGATCTGTTCGAGGGTTTCACCGAGCATGCAGCGGCTGGCGTAGCTTGCAAGCGGAACGCCGATGGACTTGGACACGAACGGCACCGTACGGGAGGCACGCGGGTTCACTTCGATCATGTAGAGTTCGCCATCCTTCACGGCGAGTTGCATGTTCATGAGGCCGACTACGTGGAGTTCCCTTGCAAAGTCCTTCGCATATTGGCGAACCTTGTCCTGGATTTCCTTGGAAAGCGTCATGGGCGGAATCACGCTGGCGGAGTCGCCGGAGTGGATGCCTGCGGGTTCCACGTGTTCCATGATGGCACCCACCACGGTGTGTTTGCCGTCGCTGATGCAGTCCACGTCGAGTTCGGTGGCGTCTTCCAAGAAGCGGTCGATGAGAATCGGCTTGCCTTCACCAATGGCGGCAGCTTCTTCTACGAACTTGCGGAGGTATTTTTCCTTATAGACAATCACCATGCCGCGGCCGCCGAGAACGAAGCTCGGGCGCACCAAAACGGGGTAGCCAATGCGGTCGACAATGGCCAAGGCTTCTTCCACGTTGTGGGCGATGCCGGATGCGGCCTGCTTGATACCGACTTTGTCGACCAGCTGCTTGAAGAAGTCGCGGTCTTCGGCGAGGTCGATGTCTTCGGGGCTTGTACCTACGACGTTTGCGCCGGCCTTCTTGAGACGCATGGCGAGGTTCAGCGGAGTCTGACCACCGAATTGCACAATCACGCCCGCGCAGTTTTCGCGTTCGTAAATGCCCATCACGTCTTCGAGCGTGAGCGGTTCAAAGTAGAGCTTGTCGGAGGTATCGTAGTCGGTGGAAACCGTTTCGGGGTTAGAGTTCACCATGATGACTTCGTAGCCTTCGCGACGGAGCGTAAAGGCGGCGTGGCAGCAGCAATAGTCGAATTCGATACCCTGACCGATTCTGTTCGGACCACCGCCGAGCACCATGATGCGCTTCTTGCCGCGGTTGCCCATGATGGTGCGAACCGGTTCGGAATTTTCGGCCCAGCAACTGTAATAATACGGCGTAATGGCTTCGAATTCGCCGGCGCAAGTGTCCACGGAGTAGTAGCTCGGCTTGAGGCCAATCTGCTTACGCACTTCCATGACGTCTTCGGGGCGCTTGTGGAACATGTAGCCGATCTGGATATCGCTAAAGCCGAATTCCTTGGCCTGGCGGAACAGCGGAATGTTCTTGGCGAGGCCGGCGAGAGACTTGGCGGCCTTGATTTCGTCTTCGAAGTAGGCGAGTTCTTCCAAGTGACGGAGGAAGTAGCGGTCAATCTTGGTGAGTTCGTAAAGTTTTTCGATGCTCCAGCCGCGACGGAAGGCTTCGTACAGCACGAAAATGCGTTCGGCGCTCGGACGGGCGACTTCCTTGGTGAGCGTTTCGTCGTCGTATTCCTTGAACTTTTCGCACTTGGCGCAAGAACCGAATCCACCGTAACCTGTTTCGAGAGAGCGCAGCGCCTTTTGCATGGCCTGTTTGAAGTTGGAGCCGATAGCCATTGCTTCGCCCACAGACTTCATCTGGGTGCCGAGTGTAGAATCGGCCTTCGGGAACTTTTCGAAGGTGAAGCGCGGAACCTTCACCACCACGTAGTCAAGCGCCGGCTCAAAGCAGCTCGGGGTCGTTTGCGTAATGTCATTGCGGAGTTCGTCGAGGGTATAGCCCACAGCGAGCAATGCTGCAATCTTTGCGATGGGGAAGCCCGTTGCCTTAGAAGCAAGAGCAGAAGAACGGGACACACGCGGGTTCATTTCGATGATGATGCGGCGGCCGGTCTTGGGTTCGATAGCCCACTGCACGTTGGATCCACCGGTTTCTACGCCGATAGCTTCCATGACCTTCAGGGAGTCGTCACGCATGGCCTGGTAGGCGCGGTCATCGAGGCTCTGGATCGGAGCAACCGTGATGGAGTCGCCGGTGTGCACGCCCATGGGATCCAGATTTTCGATGGAGCACACGATAACGGCGTTGCCCTTCTTATCGCGCATGACTTCCATTTCGAATTCTTTCCAGCCAAGCAGCGATTCTTCGATAAGCACTTCGTTGTTGAGCGAGGCGTCCAAACCGCGGTTCACGATGGTTTCGAATTCTTCAGGGTTGTGGGCGATACCGCCACCCGTACCGCCAAGCGTAAAGCCGGGACGGATAATCAGCGGCCAGCTGCCGATGGTGTTAGCGATAGCGGTTGCTTCGCTCATGGAGTGTGCGGAACCGGAACGCGGAAGGTCCAGGCCAATCTTGAGCATGGCTTCCTTGAACAGGTGACGGTCTTCGGCGCGCTGGATGGATTCGGCCTTTGCACCGATGAGTTCCACTTGGTAGCGGTCCAAAATGCCGCGTTCGTTCAGTTCCATGGCGAGGTTCAAAGCTGTCTGGCCACCGAGTGTCGGGAGCAATGCATCGGGGCGTTCGCGACGGATGATTTCGTGCAGAATATCGACGCTCAGCGGTTCGATATAGGTGCGGTCGGCCATTTCGGGGTCGGTCATGATGGTGGCCGGGTTGGAGTTCACCAACACCACTTCGTAACCTTCGCGGCGCAGCACCTTGCAGGCCTGCACGCCGGAGTAGTCGAATTCGCAGCCCTGGCCAATCACAATCGGGCCAGAACCAATGAGCATAATCTTCTTGATGTCTGTACGCTTAGGCATTCTTTTTGCCTCCATTCACATTCTTCTGCGCGGCTTTTGCGGTCGCGGTTTTTGTTTTGCCATTTTTCTGTGCAAGAGCGGCTTTTACAAGTCCGCTGAACAGCGGGTGCGGTGCCGTAGGACGGCTCTTGAATTCCGGATGGAACTGGCAGGCTTCAAAGTAGGGGTGGTTCTTGATTTCCACCATTTCTACGAGCTTGCCGTCGGGCGATGTGCCGGCGATTTTCAGGCCTGCCTTTTCGAGTTCCTTGCGGAATTCGCTATTGTAGTTGAATTCGTAGCGGTGACGATGGCGTTCGCTAATCTTTTCGCTCTTGTAAAGCTTTGCGGCGTTGGAATCCTTCATGAGCTTGCACGGGTAAGCGCCGAGGCGCATGGTGCCGCCCTTTTCGGTGACGTTCTTCTGTTCGTCCATCAGGTCAATGACCGGGTGGGCCGTCTTTTCGTCGAATTCCGTGGAGTTGGCGTCCTTCCAGCCGAGTACGTTGCGTGCAAATTCAATCACGCAGCACTGCATACCGAGACAAATGCCCAGCAGCGGGACCTTGTGTTCGCGGGCATACTTGATGGCAACACACTTGCCGTTCACGCCGCGACTACCGAAACCTCCCGGAATCAGGATGCCGTCAGCGTTCTTGATGAGGTTCGGATTCTTTTCAAGCTCTTCGGCCTCGATGCATTCCACCTTCACCTTGGCGTTGTGTTCCATGCCGGCATGCTGCAAGGCTTCGTGCACGGACTTGTAAGCGTCGCGGATGGCGATGTACTTGCCCACCAGCGCGATGGTGCATTCATACTTGGGCTGGGTAGCCTTCTTGACGAGTTTGTCCCATTCGGAGTGGATGATGGGGTGTACGCTCAGATGGAGCTGTTCAAGCACGCGGAGGTCGAGTTCCTGCTTGGAAAGTTCGCGAGGCACAGCGTAAACGGAGTCCTTCACGTCCTTTTCTTCGATCACGCATTCGGGCTTCACGTTGCAGAAGAGTGCAAGCTTGTCCAGGTGATCCTGCGGAATCGTCATTTCGGTGCGGCACACCAGAATGTCCGGGAAAATACCGATGTTACGGAGCTCTGCCACGGAGTGCTGCGAGGGCTTTGTCTTGAGTTCGCCTGCGGCCTTGAGGTAAGGCACGAGAACCAAGTGGACAAAGCAGGTGTTTTCGACGCCGACTTCAAAACGGAACTGTCTTGCGGCTTCGAGGAACGGGAGCGATTCAATGTCGCCTGCGACACCGCCGATTTCGCAGAGCACGATGTCGGCGCCGCTTTCGGCTGCAGAACGGAAGGCATCCTTGATTTCGTTGGTGATGTGCGGAATGACCTGCACTGTGCCGCCCAGGTATTTTCCGGCGCGTTCTTTTGCGAGCACGGAGGAATAGATGCGACCCGAAGTGTAGCTGGAGGCCTTGGAGCATTGCACGCCTGCGAAGCGTTCGTAGTGGCCGAGGTCAAGGTCGGTTTCGTAGCCGTCGTCGGTCACGAAAACTTCGCCGTGCTGGTAAGGGCTCATGGTACCCGGGTCCACGTTCAGGTACGGGTCGAGCTTTTGCATGAACACCTTGTAGCCGCGGCTCTTGAGGAGGAGGGCGAGCGAAGCGGAGGTGATTCCTTTGCCGAGCGAACTTACCACGCCGCCGGTAATGAAAATGTACTTGGTCTGTTTTTTTGCGGCAGCTTTAGAGGAGGACATTTTTTACCTCTTTGGGGACTTCAGCGGGCTTGGGGGTGCTGACTTGTTTTGCTTTGAATTCTTCGATCATTTGTCTGAATTCACTAAACAGGTAGAGAGAATCGTTCGGGCCCGGAGCAGATTCCGGGTGGTATTGCACGCTGAATGCCGGCAAGGTCGTGTGGCGAATGCCTTCGACCGTGTTGTCGTTCAGGTTGATGTGAGTGACTTCGACTTCTTCGGGGAGCGTAATAGCATCGATAGCGTAGTTGTGGTTCTGGCTCGTGATTTCGACGGCGCCAGTCTTTACGTTCTTGACCGGATGGTTGCAGCCGTGGTGGCCGAACTTGAGCTTGGACACGTTTGCGCCAAAGGCGAGGCCGAGCAACTGGTTGCCCAGGCAAATGCCCATCAGAGGAATCTTGCCCAAGAGCTTCTTGACGACAGCGACCACTTGCGGAAGGCTGTTCGGGTCGGCGGGACCGTTCGAAAGGAACACTCCGTCAGGGTTTTTAGCCATGATCTGTTCGTAGGTGGCGGTAATCGGGAGCACCGTGACTTTCATGCCCTGGTTCACCAGGTTTCTCAGGATGTTCGTCTTGATACCGAAATCGAGTGCGACCACATGCAGATCGCCTTCGGTGCTGAGTACATAGCCGTTCGGATCAGAGACCTTGCTAGCGTAGTCCTGGCCATCCAGACCGACCCATTCCTGAGCCTTCTTGATAGCTTCTTCTTCGCTCATGTCGGTGCCGTCTACGTGCAGGTAGGCCTTCTGGGCACCGTTGTTGCGCAGGTGAATCGTGAGGGCGCGAGTGTCGACGCCTGCAATGCCCGGCTTGTTGTGCTTGAGCATGTAGTCGTGCAGGCTTTCTTCTTTCAGTTCCTTGCTCACTTCATCCAACGAGTTCACGACGATGCCGTTCAGGAACACGTCGCGCGATTCGGATTTTTCGTGGTTTGCAGCGTAGGCGCCGACTTCGGCGGTGGTGAACACCACAAACTGACCTGCGTAAGAGGGGTCAGTCAAAATCTGCTTGTAACCGGCCATACCGGTGTTGAACACGGCTTCGCCGACGGTATCGGTGGTTGCGCCAAAGGCGTAGCCCCTAAAAACGGTTCCGTCTGCCAGTGCCAGAAACGCCTTCTTTTCGCGTTTGGCTTTCCAGTTGAATCTATCAGTCATCATAATTCGCTCGTTGTGTAGTTAAAACTTGAAGGCGTCTTTGCCGTTGTTCCTGCATAAAAATAAAGGCAAAAGCCAAATGCTTTTGCCAAACGATAAAGACGAAAAAAAATGTGAAAAAAAGAAATTTTGTGAAATCCAGAGAGAGTCACCTGGTTTCGTTGCGAGATTCCTGCAACGGCTGCGCTCATGTGTGCCTCGATGGATTCCGATGTTTTCATCGGGCTCAAAATATAGTAATTCTTTATTCTGTGTTGAAGGGGAATTTTAGAAGATTTTTTTAAGAGCACACTCAATTTCACTTTTTGTAAAATTTGCCTTTTTAAAAGCAATCCGCCGGCGCGAGACCGACGAATTGCATTTTGAGGTTCGGATTATTATGAGTAATTTGAGAAATTAGTAGATAAAGAGCATTTCTCTGTACTTCGGCAGCGGCCACTTTTCGTCGGGCACGATGCTTTCGATCTTGTCCACGATAATGCGGAGGTTTGCCATAGCGTCGAGAATGACTTCGTGCTTTTCGCCGAGTGCAACTTCCATCTGGGCGACTGCGGCATCAAGTTCTTTGAGCTTTTCGCCGAGTTCGCGAGCGTAACCGTCAACAGCGTAGAAACCCTGGCCCTTAGCTAACTCGTTGGTCTTCAATGCGTTAGTGTATGCACAGAGTACCTGCGGGAGCACCACGTTCTTCGCGATATCGAATGCAATCTTGCCTTCGATGTGAATCTTCTTGTGGTAATCTTCCATGTTGACTTCGTAACGGGAGTCGAGTTCGCGCTTGTTGAACACGCCGTACTTTTCGAACAGGGCCACATTTTCCTTCTTGTTGAGAGCCTGGAGGGCTTCCATGGTGGTGCGGATGTTCGGGAGGCCGCGCTTGGCTGCTTCTTCGACCCATTCGTCGGTGTAGCCGTTGCCGTTGAAGATAACGCGCTTGTGTTCCTTGACAATCTTCTGCAACAGGTTCTGCAGTTCTTCGTGGAACTTGTCGGCAGGAACATTGGCGAGCTTGTCGGCGATGAGGTCGAAGGCTTCGGCCACGATCGTGTTGAGGATGACGTTCGGTTCGGAGCAGCTCTGGCTAGAACCCGGAGCGCGGAATTCGAACTTGTTGCCGGTGAAGGCGAACGGAGAAGTACGGTTACGGTCGGTAGCGTCGCGCGGGAGCGGCGGGAGAGTGTCAGAACCGAGCTTCAGTGCACCGGCCTGCTTGCTGGACTTCGGATCGCCCTTTTCAAGCTGGTCGATAACGTCGGCGAGCTGGTCGCCGAGGTACATGGAGATGATTGCCGGAGGAGCTTCGTTGGCACCGAGACGGTGGTCGTTACCGGCGCTAGCAACAGCCATACGGAGCAAGTCGGCGTGGGTGTCGACAGCGTAGATGACAGCGCAGAGCGTGGTGAGGAATATGGCGTTCTGGTGCGGGTCCTTGCCCGGGTTCAAGAGGTTGGTCTTGCCGTAGTTCACCGACCAGTTGTTATGCTTGCCGGAACCGTTGATGCCGGCGAACGGCTTTTCGTGCAGCAGGCAAACGAGACCGTGGCGGTCGGCGACCTGGCGGAGCACTTCCATAATCTGCATGTTGTGGTCGCAGGCGAGGTTTACTTCCTCGAACATCGGGGCAAGTTCGAACTGGGCCGGAGCGACTTCGTTGTGGCGGGTCTTGGCCGGAATGCCGAGCTTCCAGAGTTCCTTTTCCACATCGTTCATGAAGTTGATGATGCGTGCCGGAATGCTACCGAAGTAGTGGTCTTCCATCTGCTGGTGCTTTGCCGGAGCGGCACCAAACAGCGTGCGACCGGCCTGGTACAGGTCCGGACGCTGCAGGTAGAAACGCTTGTCAATCAGGAAGTATTCCTGTTCGGCACCGAGAGTGACGGTGACCTTCTGCTGGGCAACGCCGAAGAGACCCATGAGGCGGTCGGCAGACTTCTGGAGGGCCTGAATAGAACGGAGGAGCGGAGTTTTCTTGTCCAAGGCTTCGCCAGTATAGCTACAGAAAGCGGTCGGGATGCAGAGCGTTGCACCGTTGCCGTGACGCTTGATGAAGGCCGGAGAGGTCGGATCCCAGGCGGTGTAGCCGCGGGCTTCGAAAGTGGAACGGAGGCCGCCGCTCGGGAAAGAAGATGCGTCCGGTTCACCGACGATCAGGTTCTTGCCGCTGAAGGCGAGGATTGCCTTGCCGTCTTCGGGTTCGAGGAAGGAGTCGTGCTTTTCGGCGGTGGAACCGGTAAGAGGCTGGAACCAGTGAGTAAAGTGGGTGGCGCCGCGGTCGATAGCCCACTTTTTCATGGCGTGGGCAACTTCGCCAGCGATGCTCGGGTCAAGCGGTGCGCCGCCGTCGATGGTAGCGAAGAGCTTCTTGCAAATGTCTTTGGGAAGATATGCGCGCATGGCCTCGGCGTTGAAGACATCTTCGCCGTAGAAGTCGATGTTTGCGGGTGCTGCGGGAAGGTTGGCACCAGCGTTTTCGCTGGCGATTTCCTTGATAGCTTTTAATCTGTATTCGTTGCTCATGGCAATCTCCTATTATGTTTTTGTTTTCGGTGCCATAAAAGCAAAACGCGTGCCAAAATCAAAAAATGGCGAATTCTTTGCAGAATCGCCAGATTTTCTGTTTTTACAAAAATTCAATCTTTTTCAAAAATTGAAAATTTGTTTATTCATTTACGGAATCTGTAAAACCTGTGTCCGGAGTTTCCGAATCTGTATAGGTCGGCGGCGTGTATCCGTCGTCCTTAATGCAGCGTACAAAGTGATAGTCTTCGTGGCAGAGCATCGCTTCGCAGTAGTCGGTGCCGCCAAAGCGGTAATGCCTGAGTTGCTTGACTTCTACATTGCCGTTTTCGTCGGGCCAAAGCGGGATTTCCTTGGAATCTACGGTCCAGTAAGAGCCAAAAGCGTAAGTCTCGCCGGTTTCTTCGGTGCACTCGCTATCGTAATAGCGGCGGGTGAGCGTCGAAAAGTTCATGCCGTAAGCGTTCGTGGGGTAGAAAAAGACTTCGGCGTCGGTAGAGTACGACTGCGAACCGCTCAGTTTTCCAATTTGGTGAATGGAATAGCGCGGCCTGCGGTAGGCGGTCGAGAACAAGTCGTCGTAAGAGGCCGTAGGTGAAAGATCCGTCAGCAGGTTTGCAAATTCGGTCTGGGTCGGGAGTCGCCAGCCTTCGGGACAAATATTGGATTCGATGTCGGCGGTGGGGTATTCCAGGCCGGCGTCCGTCGGAATCTTTACATTGGGCCTGTTGGCGTCGGTAAAGGGGCGGCTGCCGCTTGTCTTGTAGCGCAAATCCTGGGCCATCCAAATGCGGTCGCCGACGCTGATGGTTCTGTATGTCTGTCCGTCGCGTACGTCGGTCAACTGTGCAAAGTTGGGCTTGTGCGGCAGTCGGGTGAATCCCCAGAACTTGATTAGGGCGATACACACGTCTTGATAAAGCTTGCCTGGGTAAATGTCTTCGATCTCGATGATAATCTTGAATACGTTCTTGAGCGGCTTTTCGAACACGATTACGTCGGCAAGGGGATCTTTGTGCCCGCGCCAATTGGGCTTGGCAAGCGTATGCACCTTGATCAGGTTGTCGGTGGTGTTCTGGTAAATCTTGATGGTCTTTGCGAGGCTGTAATTTGTGTAAGCCGAAGAATCCCGCAAAAAACCGTTATAAAGGGTGATAAGGTCCAAACGCGGGGCTTCTACCAAGAATTCCAAGGTGATGGGCTTGTTCTTGTACTTGGCCCCCCAAACCTGAAAAAACGGATGCACGTGTTTTTTCATGACCATGTTTTCGGGCCTGTACGTAGTCTGGCCAATGTCGGGCAGTGTTGCTGAAGCCTTGATTCCGTTGATAGGGATAGAGGTAATCGCGTGCGATAACGAAGCGGCAACAAGAACGGCAACAAAAAAACGAATCATGCGAGGGCCCAAACTAAAGACGGAGAGAAAATATAAAAACAACTAGTTCTATATATATATGGAATTTTTACGAAAAATGAACAAAAATTGGTAAAATTTTCTTTTATATTTAGGGTGAAATTGAGGGAAACCTTGCGGATGCGATTGTCGTATATTTTACTGTTGCTGGTCGGCTTTGTTACCATGGCCGAGGCGCACCCGCATGTGTTTGCCGATGTGAAGATCAAGGCCGTGTTCGGTCAAAATGGCTTTACGGGTGTTCAAAATCAGTGGAGCTTTGATGAGGTGTACAGTGCGGCTATGCTTGCGTCTGCAGATGCCGATGGCGACGGTAAAATTGCCGGGAAAGAGACTGACGAAATCAAGACTCTAGTGCTAGGCCCTTTGCAGCAAAGCAATTATTACAATTATGTGATGGCAGGAACCAAGTTCTTGCCTGCCGGAAAGATTGAAGGATTTTCGGCAGCAATGAAGAACGGAAAACTGGTGCTTGATTTTAAGGTGGCATTCTCGGTTCCGGTAACTTCGGACTACACGATGCTTGTTATTGTAGTTAGCGATCAGACGAATTACATTCAGATGACTACAGACATGGAAAATGCGGATGTCGATGCGCCTGATGGATTAGATGTTGAGTTCTTTCCTGACGAGGTTCGTGGGTTGACCATATTCCGCGCTTTCAGAAGCGATACGGAAGGACTTTTCTTGAGATTTAAGAAGTGATGACAGGTGTTTTATGAAAAAGTCTATTGTGTTTTTGCTTGTCCTTTTGATTGCGGTGGCGGCTTCGGCGGCTGTCAAGAAAAAACGCTTTGACGTGGGCGGGGGAGATGCGCCTGCCGCGACGGAAGCGACGGTTGAATCGGTGGCGCCTGCGGAAGGTGCTGCCGCTGGTGAAACTGTTGCGCCGGAGACTGCCGCGAAACCTGTTGTTGCGGAATCTGCCGTGGTGCCTGAAAAGCCTGCGGAAAAGACGCGGTCATTTTATACGGTGATTGCGGAGGAACAGAAGGTTCTTCGCGAAAAGTTGACGGCGGCGATTTCGGCGATGAAAAACGGCGACTGGGATGCCATCTGGAAGTTCCTCGCGATTTGCCTTGTGTACGGTATGTTGCACGCGCTTGGTCCCGGACATGGAAAGTCGATTGTGGTCGGATATTTTATTGCGCGTCGTGGTCGCTGGCGGCAGGGTGTTGCGCTTGGCGCAGGCATTACCGTGACGCACACGATGAGTGCGGTCATCTTGTTGCTGATTCTGTATGCGATTTTCAAGGCGACGGTATTCAATGCGTTCGAGACGGGCCGCATCGGTATTGAACGGGCGAGCTATGCACTGATTATGCTCACGGGTGTGCTGCTCGTGGTGCTTGCGATTCGCGACGTGTTCAAGTCGCACAAGGGCTGTGGATGTTCCGCTCGGCTTGAGTCTGCGGAAGGTGTTGTGGCGCAGGATGGGAAATGCGCGGAATCTAAATTGCCGCCGATTGCCCGCTGGCGCGAAATCTTGGGTGTTGCCGCCGTTACGGGAATTGTGCCTTGTCCGGCTGTGGCGTTGATTGTACTATTCTGCCTGCTGAATTCGATGGTGGCGCTTTCGCTCCTGGGTGCGCTTGTCATTTGCATTGGCATGACGATTACGAATGTGGCCTTCGGTATTGCGGCTGTCGCCTTCCGCAAGGGAATTGACAAGGGGAGTGCCCACACCCATATCGCTACAAAAATATACACCGTCGCGACTCTCGCAGGCGGTGTCATTATCTTTATTTCGGGACTGTTGCTGTTTACGAACCAGTTCGCGGGCCGCGTGTAGTAAACTCCGCCTCGTTGGGGCGCCATTTATCCATAAAATACGGCTGTCACATTTGACTTGTGACACGCCGTTTTTTATATATGTCCTAAAATTGAATAAGGGTTAAGGAAATGATAAAGGTTTATTTGGGCCTCCTATCCATTGTATTTCTTCTTGCGGGATGCGGAGGTGACTCCTCATCCAATCCCAGTGAACATTACGAAAGCGTTTCTTCTTTAGGGGAATGCGACGACGATCATCAGGATGACTCTGTCTATGTAAAAAGTATGGATGTCTACATGACATGCCAGGATGGATTCTGGATGGAGTTTACAAACTCTGAAACGGAATCCCGTTCCGACGGTAAGAGTTCATCGAGTTCCAGGAAAAATAACAGCTCTGAAAACGGCTCTGATGACGAAAAAAGCAGTTCCTCTTATGTACACAATCCCCAAAGCATCGATTCTCTTTATGTCGCTGCCGATGACACCTTGTTTTCTCTCAAGTATTTGAAGGACTGCAACAGTTCTCACGAAGGCAGGTATGTATTTGTTATCTCTTTGAATGGTTACCTGGTTTGTAGCGATGGTAAGTGGGTAGAATTCAAACCGCCTGTCCATGTGCCCAGTTCTTCATCAATTGTTGTGGATCCCAAAAACCAGATTGGCGTTAGCGATTTGTCGAATTACTTTGACATTTATAAGGATACCGCTGCTAGCAGCAGTTCTAGCATATACCCTGCCTCGCTTCCCAAGATTTTCAAGGCCGACAGCCTTTTCGGTAAATGCGATGATAGCAATGAGGGTAAAGTTTTCGTTGATTCCGCTCGAGTTATAGAAGTTTCGGCAGACAATCTTTACTATTGCAAAAATCGGGTTTGGGTTGCGGCGACATACTTGGATGCGAATTCCGCTGTACTTGGGGAGGCTCCTGATGGAACGTTTGCTGAAGCGGTGTTCCCGACGCAATATGCAAAGAAAAAAAAGATGTCGACTTATTGCAGTAATGAAATTCCAGGTGGCGAACAGTATGTAATGGATGGATACTGGAGATTGGCCAGTGATTTGGAAACCTGCTTCGGGAAAATGTGTTCCTATGCAAATCGTGATTCCATGTATGATTTTATGGGCTATTGGTACATCTGCCGCAGAGATGGATGGGATGATGCAAACATATTTGAATTGAAAAATCCGAATTTTTTCAATGAGGATGTTAAATACGGCTCCTTGACTGATGAACGTGATGGCCAAGTATACAGGACTGTTGTAATTGACGGTGTTACATGGATGGCTCAGAATTTGAACTACAAGGGTGCCGATAGAGAATTCGGAGTTTGCTACAAAGATGATCCTGCAAACTGCGAAATATCCGGACGCTTCTACAAGTGGGCCGACTACATGAACGCTGCGGATTCTGGCGACGTGCTTACAAATCAAGGCATTTGTCCTGATGGCTGGGAAGTCCCGAGTAAGACTCACTTCGAAAACCTGTTCGACAAATATTCAGCATCTCTTTATTCTCCGATAGCTTGGACTTTTGCCCATGATTCCTATTCGTTTTATTCCAAGCTGAATACTTCTGGATTTACAGCTTTGGGTGGAACCCTAGACAATCCAAAAGACTTTTGGACCGGAGCGAATCGGTTCTGCATAGTTTCTGCAGCCGGAGATTATTACCATTATTATGGGGTGATGGAGACTTTCCTGTCGTCTTCCACAACAATCAAAAAAACAAGTTATGACCAATATTGCAATTTGCGCTGTATAAAAAGCGCTGTCGTGGCGGGGGAGGCTGAATAATGAAAACCCTTAATAAAATTGCCGTTTTGCATATTGCAGTCCTGCTTGCCCTTTCGATGTTCTTCTTTGGGTGCGGAGATGATTCGGTCTCCACAAACAATACTTCAACTCATCAAGAATACGTTAGAACTTTGGAAGACCTGAACGATTACGAATGCACTAGTGCAAGAGAGGGCTTTATCATATTCCTTTCCGAAGAGGAAGGGAGAATGGTTTGCCATTCCAAACGCTGGATTGAATATTCTGAATGGTCTGGCAAATCCAGTTCATCAACAAAGTCGAGTTCGTCAACAAAGTCAAGCTCTTCGGCGAAATCCAGCTCTTCGGCAAAGTCTAGCTCCAGCGCTAGGTCGTCCAGTTCTGGCAGAAATTCCGGCAACGATAGTGCCACCGTTTGCGAAGGGAAAAACGACTGCCTAGGATCGTTCCGTCGCTATTCGGATCTTCCTGACTGTGACAAATCTATGGCAAATAAAACGGGTTATGTAGAGTTCTACGACAGATTCTTTAAATGCTCCGGAACCTTATGGATTGAAGTGTTTGTAGATAATTACAGTAGGGAATGTACTGCCGAGACTCAAGGGATGGGCATTTATGACTCAAAGACGAAGGATACGTTGATTTGTGTAAATGGAGAATGGTACACTATGTATAATTTCTTCATTGGAGAAAGGGGTGTACAAGAGGAGTTTGAAGTATGGAACGAAACTGCATTGGACCATGACATATTCCACTATATAAAGGATGCACGTGATTCTGTCTTTACTCCTTGTACGCCGGCAAAAGAAGGAACTATCATTTATGATATGAGACTGCCGGGGTATTCGAGTAATGGCTACTACCGCTGTAATGAAGGACACTGGTATGTACTTCCCGATTCCGTGGCGGATACGGTTGGTCTCGACAAAGCTCCCGAAGGCTCCTTTACCATTGCCCGTTTTTCCGAGGATACCACCTATGCGCGTCGTAATTTGCCGAAGGAGTGCTTGGTTTACAGCGCAAAATCACCATACCCGGTGTATTATGTGTATGAAGGCGAAGGCTGGCGCAGGGCCACAGCTATAGAAATCTGTAATCTCTACGCTTGCACGGAATCTAAGGAAGGTGAAATATACTATATGCTGGGTTACCGTTTCCGCTGTGAAAATCACGACTGGGTTCAGGATAGTATGTATAATACGCCTAAGGAGGATTTTTTCAATCATTCAGTGACGTATGGCCAGTTGAAGGATCCTCGCGATGGACGCGTTTACAAGACTCTCGATATCGGCGGCAGAACTTGGATGGCCGAAAACCTGAATTACGAAGATGAAACTAAAAACATGGCGAAAAAGAATTTTTGCTTCCGCGGTACGGCTGGTTGCGAAAACTATGGCCGTTATTATGAATGGACTGCTGCCATGAATATTGAATCCAAGTACGATTCAATTGCGGCCCCCGTTTTTTCTAGCGACGAGGAACGCCGCGGAATTTGCCCCGAGGGATGGCATATTCCTGATTCATTGGAATGGCAGGCTTTGAGTAAAAGTTTCTTCTATAAGGAACTGATGTCGGAATATGGCTGGACATTCTCTTGGGGTAGTTTTTATACTACTGCAAATACAGGTTATAATCAAACCGGTTTTTCTGTGGCACCTGTGGGTTACCATAAGTGGGATGCTTTTTATTCTGTGGGAAACGAGGCCTGCTTTGCTACATCTAATCAGATTTCGTCAAAGGAGGCGATGGTTGTTTATTTTATGCAGCCTCAATTCTCTGGGTGGCATGCCGATAAGCAAATCGGTGTATCGGTAAGGTGTGTCAAGAATTTAGGGGAGGAGTAATATGAGAAACATTCTACTTATCTGCTTATTTCTGCTGCTTGCCTGGGGGAATTCTTTGGCGGCTCCAGTCGCCTGGAATGTCAAACCAGCAAAGAGTTTCTTTAAAGGAAATGGATCTTCGGGCGACCCCTATGTTATTTCCACGGTGGAAGAGTTTGCGCTTATGGCGGCATACTCCACGGACTCGACAAAAAGAGGCCGTTCCTATATACTGGAAACGGATATTGTAATCAACGAAGGCAATGCCGCGAATTGGGGAACCAAGCCTCCCAAATACAAATGGATTTCTTTAGGAGATTCCTCGAGGGAAGCTTCTGTGTATTTGGATGGAAATGGACATACCATTAGCGGCCTCTATGTGAATTCCGAAGAGGATTACCAGGGGCTATTCGGTAAGTTGAATGGTGATGTCCGGAATCTGAATGTCGTTAATTCTTTTATCAAGGGTGGCGACTATGTTGGTGCTATTGCCGGACATGCCTATGGATTTATTGGGGTCTACAACGTGTTCGCGGATGCTATTGTGGAAGGGTATGATTTTGTTGGTGGCATTGTAGGTCGGCCATATGGTGATGGCTTTGCTGATGGCGGAGGAGTTTCTTATGCTGTATTCAAGGGCTCTGTAAAGGGTCATTCCTACGTGGGAGGAATTTTCTCTGTAGGAAATGCTTTCTATAGTGAGTCGGCTAGTTCCTCTTATTGTGACAACTATGGTTCTGTTGTTGGCACAGGAGAGTATGTAGGTGGTATTTTTGGATTGTTTATGATAGATGTGGCTCATGCCGGCCTTTACAAGTTGAGAAATTTCGGCGCCGTTTCTGGAAATAAATACGTTGGTGGCATTGGTGGTCAATTGTATCTAGATAGAGACCCCGATTCGTACTCGTTTAATTTTTCGTATTTGCGAAATATGGGTGAAATTTTTGGGGGCTCCTATGTAGGAGGTCTTTTCGGAAATTATTACACAGGACGTTCCCGTAGTGGACACGCCATTAAGAATTCGTATAATGCGGGCCGAGTCAAGGGAAACAACTATGTGCATCCTCTGTTTACCCATGATAATTGGCAGGGTTACGATAATTACTCCATCAGTCAAAACTCGTACAGCTTTGCTGAAACCTATAAAGGTGACCTTGTGCTGGTTGACGAACGAAAGACTATGGAGGAACTGAATGATTATGCGGACTCCTTGGGGGCGTATTACATTCCCGATACTGGTGCTACAAAGTTGAATAACGGATATCCGATTTTAATTGAAGAGAATAAGAATTTTAAGTACCTGGAGGGTTCTGGTACTTCAAGTGATCCGTATTTAATTGGCAGCATGAACGATTTGGCCATATTTGGTAAGCATGCTCGCGCCATTGCAAATAACCACTACAAGCAAACGGCTGACATTGTGTATGATACCTCGCGAAACTGGGTGCCTCTCGAGTTGGATGGACTCTACTATGATGGTGATGGACATAAAATCACGAATCTAAAATCCGTTTGGCCTAAAAATCGCGCAGGTTTTATCGATTCCGTAATTGCCCCCATTACCGTCAAAAATTTGGAACTTGCCAATGTGCATATCGATGGTCATTATGGGGCCGGAGCATTGGCTGCTTATGCGGAAAATGTTAATCTTTCCAATATAAAAGTATCTGGAACTGTTGTAGCCCGGAGAATGGATGGTTTTTATTCTTCGTATGGGTATGCGGGTGGTGTTATTGGGCGGGTTTCCAAAGGAGTCATAGATGGTGCTGTAAATTATGCTGATGTGACAAGTCCGGAATATGCGGGGGGTATTTACGGAAAAGGATATATTAACGTTTTTCATTCAACGAATTACGGAAACATTAAATCGCAGGATCGCGCAGGTGGAATAACTGGCACCGGCGGAGACATGCTTTTTGTCAAGAATTATGGCAATATTCAGGGAAGTAACGACGCTGGAGGAATTTCGGTTGCCGCCTCTGTCGTTGGAGGCTTTAACCGTGGAGAAGTCAGGGGTGTTGTGGTAGGAGGTGTTGTCGCCTATCCATCGACTCTGAGTTATGTTTATAACACAGGAAACGTCATTACGGATAGCCTTGATGTTGGCGGAATGATTTTGAGCGGAGTTGCTTCGAATGAAAGGTTTGTGAACCATGCCTATTATGAAAAGAAGGGAAATCTTGGATTGTCAGGCTCAAACAATACGTCTAACATAACCTTTACAGATACCGCAAGCTTTACCCAAAAGCAGTTCAAGGAAAAAGATATCATCAAAAAAATGGGAATCTTTTTTGCGTACGATGAAAAGGGTGAAAATGACGGATATCCTGTTTTTTATGAAGGCTTCAAAGGTGAAGGAACTCCTGAATCGCCGTACCTGATTTCCTCGAAGGAAGAACTGCTTAGACTGTCTTCTTTTATGAATAATCCCGCTATGAATTTTTATTACAATACAAAAAATTACAGACTTACAAAAGATATCGTATTTGAAAGTTCTGATAGCTGGGAGGCGATAGGTAATTATTTGATTCGGTTTGAAGGTGAGTTCGATGGTGACAATCATGTTGTTGCTGGACTTAATATGGACGTAACTGACAAGACGAATAAAAAAGCGTCTCTTTTCGGCTTTGTCGCAGGAACCATCAAGAATTTGGGCGTGGAAAATTCAACGTTTGTCGGAGATACGGCGAGCGCAATTGTTGCGGTTCTTGAAGGCGGTGTTGTCAAGAATTGCTGGAATAGAAATTCCGAAGTAAATGGTAAGAAGATTGCCGGTGGTGTTGTTGCAAAAGCAGAAGATGGCTATGTCATAGACAGAGTGTTTAACACTGGGACTGTAAGGACTGTAGACGGAGGTACCGATGTGGGCGGAATCGTAGGTCGTGCCATGAGTACGTGGCGTTATCGTGACACTATTTCTAATAGTTTTAACGTAGGCAAAGTTCAGGTGAATGACCTCAGCAATGGCTCCTTGTCGTCGCTAATCGGCTATTATTCTGCACCAGACAGCTTGACTTTGAAAAAGGTTTATACAATTTCAACGGTAAAAGCAAAAGATAGTCGTGATTATTGTAAAGAATTCGGTGTGAATGTTTTCTACTTGCAGGTTGATTCTCTAGACACCAATGGTTTTACTCAGGAATTCATGAAGTCTAAAGAATTTGTGGAACTTCTGGGACCGGAATTTGTGTATGATTCTGCAAAGGTAAATAACGGTTATCCGATACTCGCCAATAGCAAGGCCCTGTTCAAAAAAACTCCTGGTGCGAATGACGAGCCTAAGATTGCCAAGAATATCCCGTTGTACAATGTTGCTGCAAGCCATGGTTCGATTGCCATTTCGGGCTTGGCCGGCAACGAGAAGGTCGCTGTTGTAAAGGTCAATGGAAAGGCCGCTTGGATCGGCCGTGCCACGGGAGCCGAGCTTATGGTACACGTGGATTCACCCGGCATCTATTTCGTCAAAGTGAAGTCAATGGTGGCCAAGGTCTTGGTCCGCTAAAAACAAATTTCCCCGGAGCACGCCTTCTGCAAATGGCTTTATTCCGCGCTTTCCATCTCGTTGATCAGCTGGATATTGTACAGCTTTTGCACCTGTAAAATATCGAGGATAACGGCGATGCGTTCATAAGTTGTTCCCTTGTCGATCTTGATGGCGACAGGGGATTTCTTATTCTGCACCGTTGCGGCCTTTTCGCGGAGTTCGTCGGGTGTGCCTCGTTGGCCGTTAAAGGCGAGTTCTGTCTCGGAAAGCTCGATGTACAGGCCCTCGGGCGTGTCGCGCTTGGTTTCGGTCTGCGTTTCGGGCAGAATCAGCTTGAGCACCGATTCGTCTTGCTTGAACACCGATGTCACCAAAAAGAACACCAACAGCAAGAAGACGCAGTCGATGAGCGGCGTCATGTCGGGGCGGATTCGGCGGGTGCGCTTGGCCATTTATGCATCCTCGTTTGCGGAATCGGCGCTCTGAGAACGAATGTGGTCCTTTTCCTTGAGAATGCGGCCCAGCTGCAAAAGTACATCGTTTTCTACGTTGTCCTGCTCCGATTCCATGCTGGCATTCAAGTAGTTGAACGCGATGACGTGCGGAATGGCGACCACAAGGCCAATCACCGTCGTAATGAGGGCGAGCTTGATGCCTGTGGCGAATGCACCTGCGTCAGAAAGGCCCGAAACGGCGATGACGCTGAAGGCGTTGAAAATGCCGAACACGGTTCCCAAAAGGCCGAGCAATGGAGAAATGCTGGCGATATTTTCAATCGTGGTCATGCCCTTCTGCAGCGGCGAGAAGGCGAGCGCAATTTCGGTGCGGATACTTTCCATAATGATGTGGTGGTCGGTATTGTGACTTACCACGCGGTGCAGGATTTTGGACGGAAGGCGCTTGCGGATGCTCCTGTTAAAGAGAATCAGCGAAATGATTTTCCATACGATGATGGAATAACCGACGAAATTCATCGCTACGAGTACGTAGGCGATAACGCCGCCCTGTTGAATAAAGTCTAAGATGTAGTTCATGTTTATGTCATTCCGGCCTCCGAGCCGGAATCT
>NZ_ONDD01000028.1 GCF_900316465.1 uncultured Fibrobacter sp.
CCTGACCTGCGCAAAGACTCCCGCTTCTTGAACCGTACGGGTAGCCGCCATTATGACTCCCAGGTGGCTTTTATTTGTGTGCCTTTGATTCACGACGGTCAGGTGATCGGAACGCTTTCGATTGACCGCCCGGTGGATGGCGCTACTGATTTAGACCGCGATGTGGCTTTGCTTGAAATCATTGCAAACATCACGGGTGATGCCGCTAACGAATGCATTGAACTGCATAACGAACACGAAGCCATGCTCGAAGAAAACCGCAAGCTTCGTGACATGCTTTCGAACAACCCCGGCGAACTGGTGGGTAACTGCCGCGAAATGCAGCAGATTTATGAACAGGTGCGCCAGGTGGCTCCGAGCGATGCGACGGTTCTGATTCGTGGCGGTAGCGGTACGGGTAAGGAAATGATTGCCCGTGCAATTGTGAATTTGTCTGAAAGAAAGGACAAGCCTTTCATTACGCTGAACTGCGCGGCTTTGCCTGAAAACCTGGTAGAAAGCGAACTTTTCGGTCACGAAAAGGGTGCGTTTACGGGTGCGGTGAATCGCCGTATCGGTCGTGCCGAAGCTGCCGACGGGGGAACGCTCTTCCTCGACGAAATAGGCGACCTTACGATGCAGACCCAGGTGAAGCTCCTGCGATTCTTGCAGGAACGTACTTTTAGCCGCGTGGGCAGTAACGAAGAACTCCATTCCGACGTGAGATTCCTGGCTGCGACAAGCCGCAACTTGGAAGAGCTAATTGCGCAGGGCAAGTTCCGCGAAGACTTGTTCTACCGCTTGAACATTTTCCCGATTACCATGCCCGATTTGGCAAAGCGCAAGTCCGACATCATCTTGCTGGCGGAGCACTTCATTGAAAAGATGAATCTGCGCTACAACAAGAAGGTGGCCCGCCTTTCGACGACGGCGATCAACTTGCTCATGAGCTATCACTGGCCGGGTAACGTGCGTGAACTGGAAAACTGCATGGAACGCGCGGTTCTTACTGCAAGCGACGACTGCATTCACAGCTACAACTTGCCGCCTTCGCTGCAGACAAGCCTTAGCGTCGGGCCTTCTGGTGCCGTGACGACCAAGACCGCTCCGCTCGAAGTGATGATGAACAATTACGAACGTGAAATCATTACCGAGGCAATCAAGCGCAATAACGGTAACCTTTCTGCCGCAGGCCGCGACTTGGGCGTGTCTCCGCGCATGATGAATTACCGTATGAATAAACTCGGCATCAAGTCCGGGCGTCAGTAATCTTGTGGATTACACCCCGCGTTTGTCGGGGTCCCAAATAACCTTGTGCAATTGCACTTGGAAACGGGCGTTGTTTTCGGTCATGATTTTGCTCGAAAGCATCCAGTCTACGATTTTGTCGTAGTCGAGGGTTCCGAATACTGGCGAAACATAGATGGACGGCATGCCTGTTGCCTCTTGTGCGTCGGTGGCCTTGATTTGGGCGAGCCTAGCGACAACGCTTTCGGTTTCGCTTAGGTCTTCGTCGGCGCCGACGACAAATTTCAGCACATCGTTACTGCGGAGCGTGGCGAGGTTTTCGATATGCATTTTGCCCGACATGCCGCTGCTTTTGCATTTCCAGTCCATGGTGTAGAACAGGTTTGCATGTTGCCACTTGCAGGGAATGGTGCCGTTGGTTTCAATATTGATTTTGAAATTTTTGTCGCACAAGGTTTGCAGGAGCTCGTAGACACCTGCATGGAGCAAGGGCTCGCCGCCGGTGAGTGTCACGCATTCTACGCCGCTTTCGGTGTGGTAAGCTTCTACAGCGTCTACGACTTCGGTAACGCTCATTTGTTTGTAGTCGTTGCCTTCGACGGCGTACATGGAATCGCAATAGCTACAGCGCAAGTTGCAGCCGTGGAGTCGTACGAATACGGCGGCCTGGCCGGTACGCAGGCCTTCGCCTTCGATGCTTCTAAAAATTTCGCAGACTTTCATGATGGCCTACGGGTCGATTTCGTATTCTACCAGGTTGCCTTCGCTTTCCTGGATTTGCACCTTGTAGCAGTGCGGAACTTGTTCGCAAATCCAGCGGGCCATGTTTTCGGCGGTGGGGTTTGCGTCCATCACGTCGTTTAAGAACTGGTGATCCAGCCTGCCGTGAACAAGTTCCTTGATGCGAGAAAAGTCGACGACCATGCCATTTTCGTCGAGCGTTTCGGACTTGCAATATACCGTAATAATCCAGTTGTGGCCATGCAGACCGCGGCATTTGCTTTCGTAGGGGAGCGAGAGCTTGTGCGCTCCCGAGATTTCCATGCGCTTGATGACTCTGTACATATTACGCTCCGTATTCCGTGGTGTCTTCGATGCCTGCTTCGGCGAGGGCTTCTTTTCGCTCGATACAGGTGCCACATTTTCCGCAATGGATTTTTCCGCCCTTGTAGCAAGACCAGGTTTGACTGTAGTCGATGCCGAGGGCTTTACCCTTGCGGGCGATGTCGGCCTTGGAAATGTTGGTGTAGGGGGCGTCAATGGTGATGCCTGCGTAGGTGCCTGCTGCAATGGCTGCCGACATGTTCTTGACGAATTCTTCGCGGCAGTCGGGGTAAATGGCGTGGTCGCCAAAGTGGTTTGCCATCATGACCTTGGTGAGGTCGCGGCTTTCGGCAAGGCCTGCGGCTACGGAAAGCATGATTCCGTTACGGAACGGGACTACGGTCGACTTCATGTTTTCGCTGTCGTAACTCCCTTCGGGAATGGCGTCTGCACCCTCTAAAAGCGATGACTTGAAATAGTCATGCATGAATTTGAGGGGGATGGTCAGGTGCGGAATTCCGAGCTTTTCGCAGTGGTACTTGGCAAAGGGAATTTCCTGGTCGTTATGGTTGCTGCCATAATCGAAAGAAACGGCGAGCGCGATTTCGTCGGCGCGTTCGTAAAGCAGGGTGGTACTGTCCATTCCGCCGGAGAGTACCAGCAAGGCGTTTTTCATGGGGGGCTCCTAGTTTTGTTTATAGTCAGGATGGATTTCGAACTGACTGGCGCGCAAATATAGAAAATTAATGAAAAATGAAAAGCTATATTTAGGTTATGTTTGGATTTTACCGATTCGCATCTGTTTGCCCGACGCTGAAAGTCGCCGATACTGCCTACAATACAGCTGAGATTATTCGCTGTGCAACCGAGGCAATTGATGGGGGCGCCGCCTTCGTCGTGTTCCCGGAGCTTTGCATTACGGGGTATACCTGTAGCGACCTGTTCCATCAGGAATTGTTGCTCAAGAAGAGCGTGGAATCGCTCTCGAAGATTGCAGAGGCGTTTGCAAAGAGCGATACGGTGATTGCGGTGGGGCTTCCGCTACGCATGTTCGGTTGCCTGTACAACTGCGCCGCCTTTGTGCAGAAGGGTAAACTTGTGGCGGTGACGCCCAAGATTCATTTGCCGAACCAGCGTGAATTTTATGAAAAGCGCCATTTCTCCAGCGGCCGCGACTTGTTGCGTGGCGGTGTAGCAGGGGCTGCGCCGGTTTGCCCTGTTGAGGGCTTCGGCGATGTGCCGGTGACGAACTTCTTTACGGTTGCCGGAAAGTCTGGCTCCGAGGTCCGCGTGGGCGTGGAACTTTGCGAAGACTTGTGGACCGCGGTGCCGCCGAGTGGCGAACTTGCCCTGGCTGGCGCGAATGTGATTGTGAACCTGTCGGCAAGCGATGCCTTGGTCGGCAAGCGTGATTACCGCCGTAACCTGGTGATGAACCAGTCGGCACGTTGCATGGCTGCCTACGTTTATTCGTCGGCGGGCGTGCATGAATCTACGACGGACATGGTCTTTAGCGGTCACTTGATGATTGCCGAGAACGGCAGCATGATTGCCGAAAGCAAGCCGTTTAGCCGCGAATCTGAAATTATTTACGCCGATGTCGATGTGGAACGCCTGAACATGCAGCGCTTGAGCGAAGGCTCGTTCCAGGATTTCGACAGCCGCAGCTTCTATGCGCGCGCGGCGAGTTTCGATGGCCTGCGTTCGATTGATAGCCTTAAGTATCGCTTTGTGGCGCCGATGCCGTTTGTGCCGGGCAACATCGAAACTCGCGACAAGTCCTGCACCGAGATTTTCAATATCCAATGCGCAGGACTTGCGAAGCGACTCGAAGCGTCGCATTCTGCGCGCGCGGTGATTGGCCTTTCGGGCGGCTTGGATTCTACGCTTGCCTTGCTCGTGGTGGCCGAAACTTTCAAGCTCCTGAAACGCCCTGCTTCTGAAATCCTGGTGCTTACGATGCCTGGATTCGGTACGACCAAGCGCACCAAGAACAACGCCGTCACGATGGCGGAACTCTTGGGCGTAGAATTGCGCACGGTTGACATCCAGAAGGCTTGCCTGCAGCATTTTGCCGACATCGGTCACGACCCGAAAACGCTCAATGTGACTTACGAAAACGTGCAGGCCCGCGAACGCACGCAGATTCTGATGGACATTGCCAACAGTGTAGGCGGAATCGTTATCGGAACTGGAGACCTTTCTGAAATCGCTCTCGGCTGGAGCACTTATAACGCTGACCATATGTCCATGTATGCAGTGAACTGCGATATTCCGAAAACGCTCGTGCGCCATGTGGTGGGCTGGTATGCCGACCATGCCGAAAGCTTTACCGCCGACAAGAAGACGGCAAAAGAACTTGCCGACGTGCTCCGCGATATCTTGGACACGCCGGTGTCGCCGGAACTTTTGCCCGCCGATGCGAACGGCCAGATTGCACAGAAGACCGAAAGTATCTTGGGCGCTTACGAAATCCACGACTTCTATCTGTACCACTTTGCAAAGTACGGCGCGACCCCACAAAAGCTCCTGTTCCTCGCGAAGTATGCCTTTGCCGGCAAGTTCAGCGACGAAGAACTGGAGAAGGCATTAGCCGTATTCGTGCGCCGATTCTTTACGCAACAGTTCAAGCGCAGCTGCATTCCTGACGGCCCGAAAGTCGGTACAATCTCCCTGTCGCCCCGCGCTGACTGGCGCATGCCCAGTGACTCAAGCTTCAGCGATTGGATGTAGGTTTCTTGGCGATAAGCTCGTCAAACGTTTTTTCACGTTCTTCAGGCTGCTTTAAACCTAAAGCTTCGTCAAAAATATCGGATGAATTACGATAATCTACGGGTTCTTCGTTCAAATAATTGTCTACAAAAAATGAATTACCCCTACCGGGAATAAATCCGAAAACTAAACATGTTATTCCGGTGATGACGGCCCAAAAGATAAATAGGATGATCATTAGAAAAAAATCGGCCCCTATACATAAAAGGAATAATGTCATTACAAGATAAAACCCAGTAAAGACTAACCATGTATATAGCCGACCTTTCATCTTATCAGTCATGCCTTAAATATAAACTAATGAAAAAAGAAATGCTGATGCTGAAACGAGTTCAGCATGACAGTAGGCGAGGAATGGAGGTGCCGGAACGAGTCCGGCAAGACAAGTAAGAAGATAATCGCTTAGCAAGCGATAATAAAGCGTCGGCCAAGGGTGCCTTCGCAAAAGTGTGCAAGTGAGTGTCGCATAGGCTTGTTTACTTGCCTATATGACCGAACGCAGCCACGGACGCCGTAGGCGTCAACTCCGAGCTGGGGCCCCTCCCGCATTATCAAGGGGTTTTAGGGGTGTACCCCTAGGCGAGAGGGTTACGAAAAACCCGGCTAGATCCTTCGATTTCGCCCAATGGGCTTCTCCACAAGGTGGATAACGACCACTAAGGGACTTTGTCCCAAGTGTTGTATAGCTCAGGATGACACAGCCGGGGTTGAAGTGAGGGGGAGGCGTCCCCCTTTTACTTAATCAAACAGTTCCGGGTCGGATTCGTCAGAATCATCGTCGTCGTTAGACCCGTCATCGAAAGTGTCGGGCGGGGTGATTCGGGTGGCGCGCTTCACCTTTTTGGCGGTGAACTTGCTGCCCAAAGCCTTGTAGCCCTTGACTTCGGCGACTTCGGTCAAATCGAGTTCTTCCTTCTGGACTTCGCGGCCTACCTGGTATTCCATGAGCTCGCGGGCGTCTTCGGTGGCGAAGAATTCAATCATCTGCGTATCCTTGTGGTCAGACACGAGGCTGAATTCCGTAGTCATGGGGCAGCCTTCCAAATTGAAACGCTTGACCATGTAGTTGAAGTTGCCGCCTTCGAAGTAGAGAATCGTAAAGACTTGTTCCGGATCGAACTTGTGGACGTACTTGATACCGGTACCCACGAGAATCGGGTCGGCCATGTCGTGAACGCGGGCGGTGCCGTTTTCCTTGACAATGAGAATCTTGTCCTTTTCGCCGAATTCGCCGATGCGGTCGCCCTTCTTCTGGGTGCTGATGATGCCGGCGAGGGCGTCAAAGTAGAGAACGCGGGCGCCCAAGGTGCTCACGCCCTTGCGGACGCGCTTGATGCTCTTGACTGGGTACTTGGTCACAATGTTACCCATGGCGCCACGGCCCTTCACGTCGATGGAGCTGAAATCCACCTCGAAGTTGAGCTTGGTGCGCGGACGCGGCTTCAGCGTGACTTCCACGACTTCGGCTTCGCCGTTCAGGTTGCTCGACATGTACAGAATCTTGCTGCCGGGCTTGCCCTTACCCATAAAGTAATCCTTGTCGCGGGTAACGCCACCCACGTTGAATCGCTTGATATAGTAAGCGCCGTCCTTGCCGTCCTGGTGAATCACGTTGTAAATGTGGCGGTCGTCGTCCTTCTTGAACTTTTCGACGAGCAAGATATTCTTGCCCACAAAGTCCTTGTCGCTGACTTTGACGACCTTGAAGCTGCCGTCGGCCTTGAACACGATCAAGTCATCGTATTCGGACACGTCGAAGAGGTATTCTTCCTTCTTCATGCCGGTGCCCACAAAGCCTTCCTTGCGGTTCACATAGAGCTTCTGGTTGGCAAGAGCCACGTGCACGGCTTCGACCTTGCCGAATTCGGCAATCTGCGTGCGGCGTTCCTTGCCTTCGCCGTACTTTTTCAAGATGTTCTTGAAGTGCTCGATGGTGTAGTCGGTAATGTGTTCCTGGTTGTACTTGCAGGTTGCGATGCTTTCTTCCAGTTCCTTCAGAAGCTGGTCGGCCTTTTCGCGGTCGTAATGGCTTATGCGGCGGATCGGAATTTCGATGAGTTTGCCGATTTCTTCGTCGGTGATGTCCTTGCGGTGCAGGCGCTTCACGTACGGCATAAGGCCTTCGCGCACGAAGTTGATAATCTGTTCGCGATCCTTGGCCTTCTTGATGACCTCGTAGACTTCTTTTTCGATGAAGATCTTTTCGAGAGTGGTCATGTGCCACTTGTCTTCGAGGTGCTTAAGTTCGTTGGCGAGTTCCCATTCCAGGAGCTTGACCGTGTGCTCCGTGTTCATGCGCAGAATGTCGGAGACGCCAAGGAATTTCGGGTGCTTGTCGACAATGACGCAGGTGCAGGGAGAAATGGACTTTTCGCAGTCGGTAAAGGTGTAGAGGGCGTCGATGGCGACCTGCGGGTCGGTGCCCGGCTGCAGATGCACGAGAATTTCGACTTCTTTACTCGTGTTGTCGTCGACGTGCTTAATCTTGATTTTACCCTTGTCGTTTGCCTTCACGATGCTTTCGATCAGGCTGACGGTGGTAGTGCCGTACGGGATTTCGCGGATGGCGAGCGTCTTGTTGTCGACCTTTTCAATCTTCGCGCGCACGCGGACCTTACCGCCGCGCTGGCCGTCGTTGTAGTCGCTTACGTCGATGATGCCGCCGGTAAAGAAATCCGGGTACAGCGTAAACTTCTTGCCCTTGAGGATGGCGATGCTTGCTTCGCAGAGTTCCCTGAAGTTGTGGGGGAGGATCGAGGTGGAAAGACCCACGGCGATACCGTCTACGCCCTGGGCGAGCAAGAGCGGAAACTTGACAGGGAGAGTCACCGGTTCCTGGCTACGGCCATCGTAGCTCGGGATCCATTCAGTGGTTTCGGGGTTGAATACGACATCGACTGCGAACGGCGTGAGGCGGCCTTCGATATAACGGGGGGCTGCTGCACGGTCGCCAGTGAAGGGGTTACCCCAGTTACCCTGGGTGTCAATCAGCAAATTTTTCTGGCCGAGGCCCACGAGTGCATCGCCAATGGAGGCGTCGCCGTGCGGGTGGTAGGCCATGGTTCGACCGACGATGGTGGCCACCTTCTGGTAGCGGCCGTCGTGGTTTTCGAAAAGGGAATGCAAAATGCGGCGCTGCACCGGCTTAAGTCCGTCTTCGTAGTACGGAACAGCGCGGTCCAAAATCACGTAGCTGGCGTAGTCCAGGAACCACCCGTCATAGAGTTTTTCAAGGTGGTTAACGTTTGAAAGTCCAAGGGTCGAATCTTTAATTTCTTCGCTCATATTCAAAAAATGCGTTTTAAGGCTTAAATTTCAACGTACGGACACAATATAAAAAAAAGTAGTGTCAAAAAATTGACACTACTGCACAAAGGTGCAAAAATGCTCAATTAGAAGCTGAACAAGGCTTCAACACCGAACTTGAGGTTCAAATCTTCGCCGTAGTCAATTGTAGAAACGGCAGCGGCGTGCTCAGCCTTTTCCCAGTCGTCACCCATGGGGAGAATTGCCATGAGGAATCCTGTTACATCGAGGCCATCGACCGGAGTAAAGTAAGAACGCAGACCGAAGTTCAAAGTACCGAGGTCGGTATCCACGTCAAGAGAGTTCGAGTGCAATTCGCCAACGGCACCGAGGGCGAATGCGTCGTTGAACTTGATGATGCC
Organism: uncultured Fibrobacter sp.; assembly: GCF_900316465.1. NCBI lineage: Bacteria > Pseudomonadati > Fibrobacterota > Fibrobacteria > Fibrobacterales > Fibrobacteraceae > Fibrobacter > uncultured Fibrobacter sp. The sequence goes on from NZ_ONDD01000028.1 coordinate 8,712, forward strand.
TTCGCCGTAAGCAAACATGTATTCAGGAATTTCGATGTCGTGAATCGTTGCATTTTCCAGGTTGTCTGCCAGTAGGGCGTAGAAGAATCCGCCCTTGACAGTTACGTTGGCAACCTTGAAGGTGGGTTCTGCTAAGAAGGCGTGAGAGAATTTTGGGTTGGACTTGGTGATGTTGTCTTTATGCAAGCCATAGACGGCGTGAATGGCGAAAGGACCGAATTCGAGGGCGGCGTCCAAACCGGCGTGGAATTCGTTTTCTCCCTCAAGCTGCCAATTTTGGTAGTGAACGAACGGGCGGAGCATTTGACCGGCTAAGTCAAACTGGTAAGCGGCGTGCACATCGTAGCTCTTGCAGGCTCTTTCTGCCGGAATCGGGTTTCCGTTTGCATCGTATTTCTGCTCGCTGCAAGTGGCGTCATTGCCGCTTCTGGTCAAGCCAAAAGCGAGCTGCAGACCATAGAGATCCAACTCGATACCACGGACATCGTGTTCCTTCATGCCTGCGGCGTAATCAGCAGGATCCATGTAGTCGTAGTAGTTGAATGCGCCTTCGGCATAGGTCATGTCACCAAACTTGATGGCAAAGTTATCGTTCTTTTGGTATTGAACGAACGCACCGTTATAGTGAACTGCCGGCGAAGTTCCTTCGCCATCGGCTTCAATTTCAACCTGGGCAGACCACTTTTCGTTAAACTTTACTTCGAAATCGACATCAACGGTAGACCAGAAATCGTGATAGAAGTCCTGTTCGCTGTCGTTTTTCCAGTTGACGTAGGTGTCAAATTCAGCCTGGCCGGAAACCTTGAATTCCATGGCCTTCTTGCCTTCCGGTGCGGGGTCGGCCTTGGTGATGTTCAGGCGTTCTATGAATGAGGCGCCTTCTTTAGCTTCTTCTTTCTGTTCTTCGGCCTTGGGCTCTTCAGCCTTGGCTACTTCTTCTTTCTTTTCTTCGACTTTGGGTTCTTCTGCCTTGGCTTCTTCTTTTTTCGGTTCTTCGGCAACCTTGGTTTCTTCGGCCTTCGGGGCTACGGCTGCCGTGTCGGCGGCCGGAGCGGCAGCTTGCTGTGCTTCGGGTTGAGCGGCTTCGGCCTTCGGGGCTTCAGCAGCGGGTTGTGCTGCGGGGGTAGCGGCGGCCGGTTGAGCGGTCGGGGCTGCATCCGGCTGGGCTGCAGGGGCTGCAGCCGGGGCGGCTTGTGCAAAGGCGCTTGCGGCGGCGAGGCCGAGCATGATTGCAGAAAGTTTCATGGATTTCATTTGGAGCTCCTTTATGAATGTTAATCTTTACGAAATTTAACAATGTAAACGGTTTTTGACAAAACTAACGAAAAAAAGTGCCTTTTGGGGGCACTTTTCTAGATATTCCGCTGTTTTATTACTAATTCTGGGACGAAATTTCGTTCAGAGCTTCTCCCATGTACTTGCCAAAGAGCCTAGAAATGGCTTCGGCGGTAGTTCTCGGTTCGCGGTTGTCCATGCTTAGCTTTTCATCAAAGCTCTTTTCCCAGATAGCCTGGTCGCTTTCGGTCTTGCGGAAGGTGAGTTGCACGGCGAGACGTGCGTACTGCGAAGAACCTTCGTCCACTTCTTCGATGGCGATGATGTTTCCGAGAAGTTCAAAGTCGGGCTTGCCGGTGGGCTTGGTTTCGACGGTCTTGAAAAGTCCGCTCTTGGCGATGTATTCGCCTGCAACTTGGGCCATCATGTGCTCGGGGCGGCTGGCCCACAAGTCCAAATCGTAGAACATGAAGTCGTAGGCCGATTCGCGGTAAACAATGTTTGTGCGCTGGTAAGCGGGTTCAATGGTGAACTTGCGTACCTGCAGACGTTTGTCGGCGAATGCTCCCGCCGAGGGCATGCTGATTTTTTCGACGGCGATTGTGTAGTAGCGCGTGGGTTCGCTAGAACCACCGCCCAAGCAGGCGGTCAAGGAAAGTGCGATTGCCGATAAGAGAATGAATTTCTTGAACATGGATCACTTCCTTCTAGACTTGTTTTCGGCGTGAATCAGCACCGACGGATTGTTCTTAATCTTCTGCGAGAATTCTTCGAGGTTTTCAAGCACGGCGTTGAGTTCCACCACGGCGTCGCCGACCTGGTCCTGATTCTTGTAAACCATCTGGTCGAGGCGTTTGGAAAGCTGGTTGATCGACTCCAGAGTCTGCGTGATGTTTTCGTTCATGCTCTTGGTGTCGATTGCTTCAAGTTTTTCTTTGACCAAGTCCATGTTTTCGCTTGTTTTGGCAGCAATCTTTGCTTCTTCGATTTCGGCGAGAACATTTTTCATGGAGGCCGCCGCATTCGAAATGTTGTTGATGGGCTTGTTCAGGTTCTGGGTCATATTGTTCAGATTCCTGGAGGCCCCTTCAAAATTCTTGATAGCGCTGCTGATGTTGTCGGCGTTTTCGGACGAGAAAATCTTGTTGATGTTTGTCAAAAGCGAATCAATGTGCCCGATAATGTCTGTTGCCTTGTTGGCCATTTCGTCAAAGGCCGTTTTTTCGGCGGGAACAAATCCACCTTCAGCTACATCGGGTTCGTCAAAGCGTCCGCCCGAAAGCACAATCTGTTTTTCGCCGGTGAGTGAAATGCCGTGAGTCATGCCGGCGCGGGTGCCAATCTTGATGGGCGTGCCCTTGTTTACGCGGAAACGGACAATCACCTGGTTCAGGTTCGAAGAATCGATTGCAATCTCGGTGACGTTACCGACATCGATACCGTTCAACTTGACTTGGGCATCTTTGTAAAGACCGATGACCGATTCGCTGAATACGGTGTAATAGTTGTCAAATTCCTTGTTCAAAAAGCGCGAAAGCACATAACCCAAGAATATGCAAATCATGATCCCGCAAAGGAGCATGAAGGCGCCAATCTTGATTCGTTCGGAGCGTGTGGTTTCCATGGTTACTCCAAATCAATCGATAAAGTTAAAATGGTAATATTCATTGTTGTCTTCTTCCTTGGGGCATTGCCTATTGAAGAAATGCTTGAGTATCGGGTCTTCGCTATCAAGCCCTTGCTGCAAGGTGCCGTCCAGGAGCACGTAGCCGTCTTTCAGGTAAATAAAGCGGTCGCAGACAATTTTGATGCTTTCGAGTTCGTGGCTCACAATCACCATCGAGACCCCGAGAGTGTCGCGAAGTTCAAGCAAAAGTTCGTCAAGTGAGCGGGCGGTCACCGGGTCAAGGCCGGTCGAGGGCTCGTCGCAAAAGAGCAGTTCCGGTTTGAGGGCGATGGCGCGGGCGAGTGCTGCGCGGCGCTTCATGCCGCCCGAAAGTTCGGAGGGGTACTTATGGAAGGCATGCAGCAGGTGCACTTTTTCAAGTCGGTCGGCTACAATCGCTTCCATTTGCTTTTTGGGCATGTAGGGCATGCTGCGAATCAGCGGAAGCATGGCGTTCTCGGCAACCGTCAAATCCGACAGAAGAGCCCCGTTCTGGAAAAGCACTCCCGTTCGCAGGCGAGTCTCGAAATCGAGACCTTCCTTGGCACCAAACTGTTTTCCGAAGTAGGTGATTGTACCGCTTTCGGACTTGTAGAGCTTGAGGATGTTGTTCATGAGTGTCGACTTACCGCACCCAGAACTGCCAAGAATCATGCGGATTTCGCCCTTCTTGACGTCGAACGAAATATCGTTCAACACGGTCTTTCCGTCGTAACCGGCTTTCAGGTGATCTACTTTGAGAGTAATGTCGTCCATGTCCGCTCCTAGTAGAATATAAAGCTGAACGCGCAGTCCGCGACAATGATGGCAGAAATCGATACCACGACGCTAGATGTCGTTGCAAGGCCAACCGCTTCGGCACCGCCTTCAGCATTGAGGCCCTTGTTGCAAGAAATCAGCGTAACCAACCAACCGAATGCGATGGATTTGACCGTACTCTTTAAGAAAAGAATCGGCGGAATCCCGTCGCGGATGGACTGGAAGTAGTTCGCAAATGAAATGTCAAAGAAGAAGTATCCGATCAGGAAACCGGCAAGGCAGCCCGCAATGCCGGCACAGAAGGCTAGAATTGGGGTGCAAATCGTCATCGCGATAAAGCGGGGGACCACCAGGTACTGCACCGGCGAAATGGCCATGGTCTTGATGGCCTTGATTTCTTCGCAGACAGACATGTTCGCAATTTCAGCCGCAATAGAGCTGCCGGAACGGCCTGCCAAGATAATGGTCGTTAAAAGGGGGCTGATTTCGGCGAAAATCAAGTAGCCAAGACCTGAGGCGAGGTAGGATCCGCCGCCCACGGCCTTGAGCATGAATGAACTCTGGAGAGCCATGGTAAAGCAGATGAGGGCGACCATCAGAAAGCAGATGCCCGTGGCTTCGGTACCAAGCATAAAGACCTGCTTGGCGGTCCCGCCGAACTTGCTGCGACCCTTGTCGAAAGGCCCGCAAATCATCCAGTAGATGCTCATGTTCAAGAGGATAAATACTTCGGCGACTTCTTTGGCAACGACAATGGTCTTTGCGCCAAGGGCTTCGAGGATGTTGTTGTATCCGTGCTTGACTTTTTCAGGGATTTTTTCTTTCTTGAGGGCCCTGAGCTGAGCCTTGATTTCATCGTTGAAGTGGGCGAGCGTGAGCTTGTTGCCGGTTTTTTCGCTTAAATCGGCGAGGAGCGCAAAGAATGCGTCTCCGCTGTAGTCCATTCGCGTAAGGGCAGAACCATCGAGACAAAGCGGCTCGTTTCGGAGCGTACGCCGACACTCCCGCAACAAATTCTTGCTGTTTGCGGCTGTAAGAGCTGCTGGGAGTGTGATTGTTCTTCCTTCCATTGAGGCGAAATCTAGAAAATCGGTAAAAATCGTGTTACGTTTTTTACTTTTTTACGACGAAAAGCCGTATAAACAAGATGATTCGCAATGCGATTTACTCTTTCCAGGGTGCTTCGGCATGTTCTTTCACTTTTTGCTCGTGAACTTCGCGTTTTTTATGCCATTCGGCAAGCTGTTCCTTAAAGGTTTCTTTAAGGCGTTCCATGCCGATATTTTCACGGGCGCTTACCTGAATGGCCTCGGGATAGTTCTCGCGGAGCTCAGTGCGTCGAGCCTCGTCGCAGATTTCGGCCTTGTTGAAGACGCGAATGCGAGGCGTTTCGGGACTGATAATGCCTTCAAGCGTTCGGTGCGTGACTTCGAGGTGCTCGCGGTAATCGGGCGCAGAGCCGTCGACGACTTCCAAAATGCAGTCCGCATGAGCGGCTACACCAAGCGTACTCTTGAAGGTCTCAATTAAGTTGTGCGGAAGTTTGCGGATAAAGCCGACTGTGTCGGATAAAATAATGTTTTCGCCGTCCAAATACAGCTTTCGAGTGGTACTGTCGAGGGTGGCAAACAACTTGTCTTCTACATACACGTCGGCGCCAGTCAGACGGTTCGTGAGTGTCGATTTGCCTGCGTTCGTGTAACCAACGATACCGATATGGAAAATGTCGTTCCTGTTTTCGGCTTGGCTTTCTCGGGCATCCTCGATTTTTTCAAGCTTCTTTTTAAGTTCTTGAATGCGCTTGCGGATCATGCGGCGGTCCGTTTCAAGCTGTGTTTCGCCAGGGCCTTTGGTTCCGATACCGCCGTTATGCTGGCGGCAAAGGTGGGTCCATGCACCGGTAAGGCGGGGCATCATGTACTGGAGCTGTGCCACTTCGACCATTAAACGGCTTTCGGCGGTAATGGCATGCTTTGCAAAAATATCGAGAATAAGGCCGGTTCTGTCGAGAACCTTGATTCCGGGGAGTCTCTGTTCTAGATTGCGAACCTGTGAACCAGAAAGATCGTCATCGAATACGACCATCTTGGCGTCAAGTTCTTCAAGGGCTCGCTTGACTTCGTTAACCTTGCCTTCGCCAATGAGTGTTGCCGGACTGAAATTTTGTACGCGTTGTAAAAAGCTTTGCACGACTTCGGCGCCTGCAGTTTCTGCAAGTCTTCCGAGTTCTGCAAGCTGTTCGGTTGCAAGCCACGGACGCACCTTGGGTGTAGAAATCCCGACAAGAATGCAGCGTTCCTTTTGTGGCTTGTGTTCGATGGTCAATTCCTTCATACGAGCTACATATTAGAAAAAACTTTTGTTATAATTACGCTAAATAATTTGATTTGCTATGAAAAAGTTTAAGTTAAAACGTTGGATGCCCTTAAGCCCAGCCATTATCGTGGTTGCGGTTGCGGTAGTTATTCTTGTTGTTGTTTACGCCTTGGTCGCTCGCGAGGCCTATTTTAAACAGGTCGAAGAATCTATTGTGCAGAATACGCAGCGAATGTCTTCGGAATTGACCGAAAAGCTGAAATATGCAAAAAGCAGTATTAAGCTGGTGTCTTATTCCGTGTCCAAGAAAATGGATGGTCCGGAACTTCGCCGCCCGGAATCGGTATTCTTGTCAATGATGGGTGAGGTTCCCTTTTCAAAGATTGAATATATTCGAAAAGATGGCCTAAAGCTTTCTTATGACGAGGAACCGATTGATGTCTCTGAAAGCGATTTTTTCCGCCAGGGACTCATGGGCCGGTCTGGCATTTGGATCGATTACAAGGCCAAAACCTTCAGTGAATCAAAAATCAACGTATTTACCCCGCTCTATTACAATAATTCCGTGATTGGCGTGATTTCGGGAATCTTGGGCGGTAAAAAAGACCTTTTGCCCTTGCTCAATAATACGGTGAATGGTGTGCAGACGGTGGTGCTTGTGTGCGATGGTGAATTGAATATCATCGCCTCGAACATTGTCGAGAATGATTACGGAAAATCTTTTGAAAAACGTGCCCAGGAATTTTTCCCTGCGGATATTTTTGACATGTTCAAAAAGAATGCCGTTCTCAAGGAACCGAAGGCGTTTAGGTTTACTACGGAATATGGCACATCGATTGCGAGCGTGATGCCGGCAAACGAACTGGGGTGGTTCGTTGTACAAATGGTGCCGTACCATGTGCTGACAGGTGTAACCAAGGTAATTGTGCTAAAGTCGTTCTTTGCACTTTTCTTTGTTCTGCTTTTCTTTATCATCTATATTCACTCAGTTTACCGTACCAATCGTCGCTTGCGTAGCGAATTAGAAGGTAAACACTTGAACGTCATCAATGCGCTTACGGATTCTTATGGAAGTGTCTTTGTCATTGATTCCAAGACTGGTCAAAGCGAAAGCTATTGCATTGACGAGAATGTGTCGCGTTACATGCAGGATGCCTTTGATAAGTCTCCGCATTACGATCAACTGACGTCTCTGTATGTTAACCGTATGGTGCTGCTCGAAGATCGTCCGCTTTTTGATCGCGTTATCAATTTGGAACGCCTGAATCGTGAATTCCTGAAGCGTAACCGTTTTGAATTCATTTACCGCATTTCTAGAGGCGGCGTCATTCATTACATGCAGGTTCATTATGTCAAGCCGTCCAAGGACCGCCCGGAATTTGTCATGGGTATCAAGCTTGTCGATGAATCCATGAATGCAGAACTTGAAAAACGCAAGGAACTGAACGAACAGCGCGTGGCGCTTGTGAAGGCGCTTGACCGCGCACAGCGTGCCGACAAGGCGAAGTCGAATTTCCTGTTCAATATTAGCCATGATATTCGAACTCCGATAAATGCGATTCTTGGCTATGGTATTCTCGCCCAAAAGTATTTGCTGAACCTGAACTTGCCCGATTCCCAGACATCGATGCTGAATTACTATATGAGGGGTATTCAGTCGGCAGGTTCGCTTTTGCTCGATATGATCAATTCGGTCTTGAGTCTTACGACAATTGAATCGGGTTACGAAAAACTTGAAGAACACCCGGCGTTGACGGCAACGTTGAGCGAAGACTTGATTACGACTTTTGAACAGACTGCAAGACAAAAGAATGTCATGCTGCAGGTCTCGCGCAATATCAAGTCCCGTTGCGTGTATGTCGATAAGGTGAAGTTCCATCAGATTCTTTTGAATATTGTGAGCAACGCCATCAAGTACACTCGTGCTGGCGGGCTTGTCCGCATTTCGTTGCGCGACTTGCCTCATGAAACTCAGGGAATGTGCTATATCGAAACGGTTGTTGAAGACACGGGCGTCGGAATTTCGGAAGAATTCTTGCCGAAGGTGTTTGAACTCTTTGAACGTGAACAGTCGGCGCTTACCCGCGGTATCGATGGAACCGGTCTTGGACTTAGCATTGTGAAAAAGCTGGTTGACCTGATGCGCGGAACGGTGAAGATTACAAGCCGAGTGGGCGAGGGTACCCGTGTCGTGGTTGTAACTCCGCACCAGATTGCCGATGACCAAGTAGAAGATGCTCCTGTCGAGGAATCTCCGTTTAAGAAATCCCTTACTGGAAAGCGAATCCTTGTGGCCGATGACGATCCGCAAACGATTGAAATTGTCTCGAGTATGCTCCAAACGGCCAATGCCGATGTCGTTAGCGTCAATAACGGTAACGACTGCTATCGAAAAATCGATATGTCTCCGGCAGGCTCGTTCGATGCCGTGCTGATGGATGTGAAAATGCCTAAGGGCGACGGCCTTGAAACGACGGTTCGAATTCGTAAAATGGAAGACCGCCGTAAATCGAGATTGCCTATTATCGCCCTGTCGGCAAGTGCCTTTGAAGAAGAAAAACAAGCGGCATTCGATGCCGGCGTGAATGGACACGTGACAAAGCCGATAGATTTTACGGAATTGTTCGCATTGATTACGCGCTTGTTGAAGTAGTGGAATTTCCTTTTAATAAATTTGTTGCATGAAAATTCGCCTGACACAAGAAACCTTGAATCGCCTGAAGCGCTTTCGCAAAAATAAGCGGGCGTTTTGGTCGTTAGTCGTGCTTGTGGTGGCGTACTTGTTGTCGCTCACGAGCCCTTGGACCGTTAACGATGAACCGCTCTTGATGCGCTACCAGGGGAAGACGTATTTCCCGGCATTTGTGCGTTATAGTGATGCGGACTTTGGCGGAGAATACCAGACCGAAGCCGATTACAGCAAGCTGTTTGCCGCGGTGCGCGAATGCGAAGAAGATGCGGCCGAAGGCTTTACGCGTGCTGGTGGCTGCCCCGAAATTTGGGCGATTATGCCCCCGATTGCGCATGATCCCTTGAAGGCGGATTTGAGCGAAGACGGAACACCTCCGTTTGCGCCGAGTGCAAGGCATTGGCTCGGAACCGACAGCAATGGCCGCGATGTGCTTGCCCGCTTGATTCACGGGTTCCGCATTTGCATTAGCTTCAGTTTGCTTTTGACGGTGCTGGGAACCTTCCTCGGCATTGTAATTGGCGGTATTCAAGGTTATCTCGGCAAGTTCTGGGATACAGGCATGCAGCGCTTTATTGAAATCTGGTCGTCGCTCCCGATGCTTTACGTAGTGATTTTGATCGGTAGCATTTATGGCCGCAGTTTCTGGCTTTTGATTTTGATTATGGCTGCGTTTAACTGGATTTCTCTCAGCTATTACATGCGTGCGGAATTCTTGAAATTGCGTGGCATGACTTACGTGCAGTCGGCCAAGGTCTTGGGCATGGGACATCGCCATATTTTCTTCAAGGAAATCTTGCCGAATGCGATGACGCCTGTGGTCACGCTTTTCCCGTTCACGCTGATTGGCGGAATCGGAAGCTTGACATCGCTAGACTTTTTGGGCTTTGGCTTGCAACCGCCTACACCTAGCTGGGGCGAACTCATGAGCCAGGGACTCAATAACCTTTATGCACCGTGGATTTCTGTCAGTACGGTAGCCGCACTCTTTGTAACGCTTCTCCTCACAACGTTCGTGGGCGAAGGCGTGCGTGATGCCATGGATCCCAAATCTGGAGACCGCTATTTATGATTCCGGTTTTGCAGGTTCAGAATCTTTCGGTGGCTTTCGGGTTTGACAAGAATGGCAAACCCCGCGAAGGAATAACTCCGCTGCAGGTAACGGACAAGGTTTCGTTTGAAATCAACCAGGGCGAATTCTTTGCGCTGGTGGGCGAGTCCGGCTGCGGAAAGAGCGTGACGGCCATGAGCATTTTGCGCTTGCTGCCGCAACCGAGTGCACAAATCGTTGAAGGCTCGGTGCTTTATAAGGCCGACGATGACGCCACTCCGATTGATTTGGCTAAGCTCCCTTTGACGGGTCTGCAAAAGATTCGTGGTTCCGAAATCGCATGTATTTTCCAGGAACCCATGCAGGCCTTGAATCCGGTGGTGACAATCAAAAAGCAACTGCTGGAAGTCTTCAAGTTCTGTGGCATCAAGGGCGATAGCATTGCAACCATTCGTGAAATGCTGACTCTTGCAGGCTTCAAGGATATAGACCGCGTTCTGGATTCTTATCCGCATGAACTTTCGGGCGGCATGTTGCAGCGCGTGTGCATTGTGATGGCTCTGCTTTCTAAACCCAAGCTCATTATTGCCGACGAACCGACGACGGCCTTGGATGTGACGGTGCAGGCACAGGTGCTTGCGGTGCTCAAGGATATGGCTAATCGTACTGGAACGGCAGTCCTTTTGATTACGCATAATATGGGAATCGTGTCACAGTACGCCGACCGTGTGGCCGTGATGTATGCGGGGCGCATTGTGGAAACGGGTTCTGTTCGCGACGTGATTGACTCTCCGATGCACCCGTACACGCAGGGCTTGCTGGCGGCTATTCCCGAGAATCACAGCGACATGCGTACTATGAAGTCCATTCCGGGTTCTGTGCCGCATCCGCGTGATTTTGCAAAGGGATGCCGCTTTGCGGACCGCTGCGAAAAATGCACCGAACAGTGCCGCAGCGAAGTTGTTCCGCCAAAACAAAAAGCTTCGGGCTCGTCGAACCACGAAGCAAATTGTTTTATGATTTGATTGAATTTTTTGTCACACGAATTCGAAAAAGCTAACGCCTTTTCAAAAAAAGTCTTAAACAGATTTTACGTTAGTAAAATCCCAATCGTGCGGCTCCAAAAGAATCTTGTTTCTGGGATTACTTGAATTCCTTGCACCACTTGGGCACAATTTCTGTCGCCTTGCCTTCCACGAAAACATCCGTGTAAGGATCGCTTGTCGGAACTTCCAGATTCAAACATGTCACCTTGGCGCCAAAGCTCTTGGCAAAACTCTTGAAACCGGCGGCGGGGTAGACCACGCTACTCGTGCCGATGTACACGAATTCCTTGCAATTCCTTAAGGCGTCCTGGATTTCTTCCATGTAAAGCGGCTGCTCGCCAAAGAACACAATGTCCGGGCGGCTCATGCCGCCGCAGAACGGGCAACGCGTATCCAGAGTTTCTTCGCCTTCAAAAATGAATTCATGCTTCGGATTCTTTTCGCAGGTGAGGCGCATCAAGTCGCCGTGCATGTGCAACACGCGCTTGGAACCGGCGCGTTCATGCAAGTTGTCTACGTTCTGCGTCACAAGCAAAAAGTCGTCGCCTAAGCGATCTTCAAGTTCTGCAAGCGCAAAGTGAGCGGCGTTGGGTTCGTGTTCCTTGAGTCCCTTGCGCAAGAAGTTGTAGAAATCCTTGACGCGTTTCTTGTCACGGTAGTAACCTTCGGGCGTGCACACGTCATCAATGTTTTCGTGTTCCCACATGCCGTCGTTACCGCGGAAGGTGCGCAGTCCCGATTCTGCACTGATGCCGGCACCAGTCAAAACGACAAGTCTTGGGAATTTGGTCGAACTCATTAGCAGATTCCTCCAAAGAAAAGGGTTTCAGCTACAATGCCGTGTTCAAAGTCAGGCAGGTAAAGGCTTTCATTTTCGCCGTGGGCGTTGCATTCGGGGTCTTCGAGGCCCGTTAGCAAAATAGGAATGTCACCGAAGGTGTTGCGGAACAGTTCTGCACCCGGAATGCTTGCGCCGCAGCCGATAAACTTGGTTTCGGCGTTGTAGGCGGTGGCCATGGATTCACTCATTTTCTTGAAGAACGGGTGAGCTGTATCGGTCACGAAGGGGTTGGCTCCGTCTTCGGTTACGATGCTACACTGAAGGCCGTAGGGCACTTGGGCCTGCAAGAATTCGACCAGTTGCTGGGTCGCCACATCGGCATCCATGCCGGGGGCGAGTCGAATGCCGATGCGTGCGTATGCGCTGTTCTGCAAAACATTGCCAGCGTTCGTGCGGCTTCCGACTTCCATCGCGGTCACCACAATGGAGGGCCTGCGCCACAGCGACAAGAGGATTTCGTCTTCAGGGACTTTGAGCTTCACGCTTTCCAGAATGCCGCCGTCGTTTCTGAAAATCTTCTCGGTCATGCCGAGGCTCTTGTAAGAGGCAAGTTCCGCTTCGGTCGGAGGCACGAGCGTGTCTTCAAAATTCGGAATCAAGATATTGCCCTTGCCGTCGGTAAGGCTTGCAATCATGCGGCAAAGCACCTGGCCGGGGTCAGGAATCGGGCCCGACCAGCTTCCGGAATGGAGCGGAGCCTTGGTCGCCTTGAGTTCCACATTCACTGCACTCATGCCGCGGAGCGTCGTCGTAATCGAGGGCGTTCCCTTGGCGAAGTTTCCGAGGTCTGCTACAATCACGGCGTCGCACTTTAAAAGTTCGGCGTTCTTTTTCAAGATGACTTCAAATCCGGCACTTCCGGATTCTTCTTCGCCTTCAATCAAAAACTTGAGGTTCGGACCGTCATTCTTTTTCCAGGCGCGCACCTGTTCAAGGGCGGCCAGGTGGGTCACGATGCCTGCTTTGTCGTCGGCCGTGCCGCGACCATAGAGTCGGTCGCCCTGGAGGCTCGCTTCAAAAGGCTTGGTGTTCCAGAGAGCTTCGCGCATGGGGGGCTGCACATCGTGGTGGGCGTACAAAAGTACCGTCGGCTTGTCGGGGCTGGTCAAGCTTTCGCCGTATACAGACGGGCGACCGCTTGGCGGCAGCAAAAATTGCACGTTGGTTAGTCCTGCGTCCAAAAAAAGCTGCTTCACGGCTTCTGCGGATTCCAGCACGTATTTTTGGTCAAAATTGTCAAAACTGATGGAGGGAATACTCACCAGATCGCTTAAGGTCTTGATGTATTCCGGCATTTTCGTGTGTATTGCCGAGACAATAGAATCAATCGTTTTCTGTTCCATTTTAGGCCCTCTTTCGCTTAAACAAAATAGAAAACGAATTCCCAAATGGTCGCCCAAGGGTGATATTTTCTATTTTTTTTGATATAAGTTTCGGCAAAAGGAATTCCCATGTCTTTCAACTGCGTGAATCACGAATATTACCTGAACTTTGGCGACCGTGTTTTGGCGCTCATTCGCCGCATTTTTCACAAATATCCCGAATTCCGCCACGATTCTTTGAAACATGTGGCTAGGTTTGCCCCGTATATCCCGTTTATGGGCGGGCGTCCGGACTTGAGTAAGACTCTCAAGCGCGTCATTACCTTCCCGGACCATAGCAATTCCCTGTACCTCGGTTGCCCCATTATTTTGGCGGCCGGTGCCAACAAGACTGCCAAGCGCATTTGCGACTATGCCAACATGGGCTTTGGCGGCATTTCCGTAGGAACCGCCACCCGCAAGTTCCGTGAAGGCAACACGCACCGCCCGCGTATCGGTTTTCTTGAAAATGACCGCGCAATTCACAATAGCATGGGCCTCAACAACGAAGGCGTCGAAGTCATTGCTCGCCGTGTCGACGAACAGTTGACCAAGGCTCACAAGGTGGGGCTTTGCGTGGGTGTGTCCGTGGCAGAAACCCCGGGTCTTACCGATGACGAAGAAAAGCTGAAGGACTTGCTCGAAAGTTTTGCCATCGCCTACAAGGCGGGCGACTTTATCGAAATCAATTTGAGCTGCCCCAATACCGGTGAATCCCGTGTAGATATGGACTTGTCGCTGACCGAGCGCATTTTCGGTGAAATCATGAAATACCGCAATGCCCAGGCAATTCGCAAGGCCGTGTATGCCAAGATTAGCCCCGACCTGTCGGAACGTCACTTGGTGAACGTCATGGACATGATCGTGCGTACGGGCGTAAACGGTGTGGTGGTGGGCAATACGTACCCGACCAAAAAGATGAGCGAACTCCCGGTGGAATCCAAGCTTGAAAACTTGACTCCGCTTCGCGCCGACGGTGACTGTGGCGGCATGTCGGGTAGACCGCTCTACGAAAACATGATGTGGAACGTGACCTATATCCGCAAGCATTACCCCCAGATTAGCGTGATTGCCTGCGGCGGTATTGACCACGGGTTCAAGATTTTTGACCTCATCAAGCTTGGTGTTGATGCGGTGGAATGCTACTCGGTGGTGGCCTTCCGCTGGATGGCGGCACATGCCATGCGTAAGGAACTTGAAGCGGCCCTATTTGAAACGGGCTACAAGACGCTTGCGGACTACGACGACCACAACCCCAAGCAAACGAAAGCAGTGTAATATGAAAATGCGTAGTATTGTTCTCGGGCTTCTCCTTGCGGCGGAAGCTTCTTTTGCAGTCCCTTGGCTCGGTGTCACCTTCAAAAAGGCGACTTTCGAAAATCACCTCGCCTTGAACGTTATCGGCGTGCATCCGGAATCGGGCTGCTTTACGGCGGGCATGGTTGCGGGCGACCAGATTGTTGGCGTCGAAGGTCAAACGCTTACCGGTATGGCGCAGATTCAGTCGGCGGTTGCGAACCATAAGGCGGGGCAAAAGGTCAAAATCGAAATTGTGCGCGAGGGTAAAAAGAAAACGCTTACGGTTGCCCTTACGGAACGCCCCGATGACATCAGCTCTTTAACGGGTTCTGCCATCGGTAGTAAAATTGCCAAGTTTGGCGAAAACTTCTACAAGAATGGTGAAAAGCGCAAGGAAAAACCGAAGGCTACTTTGCTCGATTTCTGGGCTACTTGGTGCGGTCCTTGCCGCAAGACACTCCCGGTGCTTGCAAACATCTATAAAAAATACAGTTCCAAGGGTGTCGAAATCATCGGTATTGCCGATGAACCTGTCGAAACGCTGAACGATTTCTATGCGCACCAGCATGCGTCGCCGTATCCGCTTTATCGCGACGCTAAAAAAGAAATGTGGATGCGCTATGGCATCCACGCAGTTCCGACACTGATGTTGCTCGATAAAGATGGCTACATCAAGCGGGTCTGGAGCGGGGCTCCGACCGAATACATGATTGAACAAATCCTGAAGGAAGTTCTGGATTAATTATTCAATAGCAGCTTTTTTCTGAGAAGCGAAGATATCTTCGTATTCTTCTTTGCTAATGCGGGCGTAACCCGTAGTAATGCCGCCGAATTCGTAGTAAGCGGAGTCGCCCTTGACGCTCATGCAATAAGGCATGTCGAGCGAATTCTTGCCGCAAAGCTTGCCTTCTTGGATAGTGGCGGTCAAGTCGCCGTTCACGTTACGAATTGTGAAGTCCTTGTTGTTTTCGCTCAAGACTTCAAAAATCATATTAGCTTCGCCCTTCCAGCAGCCGGTATAGTTGGCATTGTCGCCGCAGCCGAAAAGGAACATCGAGGAAATAAGAGATGCGGAAATAAGAATAACTTTCTTCATGCTCTTAAAATAGTATTTTTGAATGCTGTAAAATGCAATTTTTTGTTAAACATTTGTATTTGTTGGCGCCAATTCTGGCTATTTTGGCCTTATTTGGGGTATATAGACTCATTAAAGCCAATGATCGCCCGATTCCACATTACGAGCCCAAGCAGGTCGAAGATACGTGGTCTGCCGAAGAATACATGCGCCATTTGAACTTGAAACCCTTCAACCAGCGCGAAGTTCACCGTCTGTTGCTCAAGCGCACTCGCCAAAAAGAAGGCGTGTACCTCGAAAGCCTGTTGCCGGTCATGGATACCGCTGGTCTAGAAATCATTCGCTGCTACCATAAGGTGATGGGTGACGATTACGTGCCCGTGATTACCAGCGGAAACGATTACCCTTACCACTTGCCAAATTCAAAGCATTATAAGAATGCGGCCATGGATTTCCGTATTGTCGACATGCCCCTAAACAAGCGCCGCCAGGTTGTAGAAATGGCCCAAGATAAACTCGGGCCACGCTTCAAGGTGCTCTGGGAAAAAGGTGAAATGGAGCACCTCCATGTCGAAATGACTGAGGCCGAATAGATTACTTACAGCAACGGAATCCGACGTTGGGGTACTGGTTCTGCGGGTAGAAACTGAACTTATTGTCGGTGCACTTACTTTCGTTGTTAGTGTTCCAGGCACCGCCAGCAACTAAGTACATATTCGGGTGATCCTTGCTCGTAGTCGAAGTCCATTCCCAAAGGTTTCCGTTCATGTCGTACATGCCGTACCAGCTGCGGCACTGTTCCTTACGGCCACTGCGCTTGGCTGCCTTTGTGTTGGTGTTGCACTTGTTCTGCTTATAGCTGTCGCCGTAGCTGTAGCGAGTGTTGTCCTTGCTCTTGCAAGCGGCCTGCCATTCGGCGAGGCTGCAAAGGTGCTTGCCTTCTTGCTGGCAAAGGCTTGCGGCCTGTTCCTGGCTCACCATGTCGCGGGGGAGTTCGTCAGCCTTGTTCGGGTATTCGTAAGCGTCTACGCAAACGGTCTTGCCGCCGAGCGGAACGGGGTAGGCGTTCTTGCCGCAAATGTTGTCGCTGGCCATGTCGTATTTGGCTTCTTCCCAAGCAGAGCGGTTGCCCACGGAGTCTTCGGCGTAGAAGAATACGCTTCCGGTCTTATTGTATTCGATGGCCTTGCCTGCTTCTTGAGCGTGGAGCGTGTCGCCAATCGAAAGGAATGTCTTACACTTGATTTCTTCGCACTTAACCTTGAGCTTAATCGGGTCGTAGTAACGGCCTGCAGGCGGCGCAATTTCGGCAACGGGCGGCACCTGGTCGGCGGCACGGATGCTGTCTTGAATGCGCTTCTTTTCGAGTGAATCGGCCTTGGCTTTTTCGATAGCTGCCAAGGAATCGGCGATGCGTTGCAGGCTGTCGGCGCGAGCTTTGTCAATGGCGGCAAGGCTATCCTTGATGCGGTTCAGACTGTCGCGCACGTGGCGAATGCTGTCGCGGTTCACGTTGTTCTGGAGGGCCGCCAAAGAGTCTGCAATGCGCAGGCTGTCAGCGATGCGAGAACTGTCGGCACTGAGCTTTGCCAAAGAATCGGCCATACGGATGCTATCGGCACGAGCCTGTTCCAGTGCACGCAGGCTATCGAGCGTCTGACGGCGTTGCATTTCAAGAGCTGTTTCCTGCTCCTTGGCGAGCGCTTCTTGCTTGATTTGGTCCAAGTGGCACTGCACAATAAAAAGGGTCACCAACAAGAGGAACATCAACACGAGAATGGCGATGTTCTTCTTTTTGCGTTTGTTTTTCTGCTGTTCTTCGTTTTCGTTTGCCATAAAGTCTAGCCTGCTTTTTCTTCGGCGGTTTCGGTCTTTGCCGATTCACGGACGTCGTTAAAGAGTTCGCCCCAGTGGCGAATGATTTCTTGCTTGAGTTCGGCGACGCTGATGTTTCTGCGCAGCGTGTTGCGGTAGGCGATAGAGATGTAGCCAGTTTCTTCGGACACCACGATCACTAAGGCATCGCATTCGGCGGCGAGTGCTTTTGCGGCGCGGTGGCGCATGCCGTAGCCCGCTTCTTTTTCGGCGTTACCCGTGGGCATAGGCAAGATACAGCCGGCTGCAATAATGCGCTTGCTGTTCATAATCACGGCTCCATCGTGCAAAGCGGAATTTGGGAAGAAGAGGGCACGTAAAAGTCTTGAACTGATTCGTGCATCCAAGATTTCACCGGTGTCAGCGTAGTTGCGGAGTCCCACGCGCTTTTCAAGCACAATCAGCGCACCGGTGTGTGTCTTTGCCAGGTCTTGGCAGGCGCTTGCGATGGTCTTGGTGATTTCGTCGAGGCCGCTGGAATGGAAAAACAGGTTGTGAAAGTCGAGTTTACTGGCTGCCTGACCGATACGGGTAAGGGCGCTTCGAATTTCGGGCTGGAAAAGAATCACGAGGGCGATAATACCGAGGGTCGCGAGGTTACTGATAAGCCACACGACGGTATGGAGTTCCCACCACTGTGCAATAATCCAGGCAAGAATCAGCAACAAACCACCGAAAATCATCTGGGCGGCACGCGTACCGCGGAACAGCAAGAATATGTAGTAAATGATGATGGATATCAGGAGCACGTCCAGAATATCTGCCGGACGCACATCGATAATCCCGAATAGCTTAAACAGAATCATTTCTTAATGCCTCCAAATACAGCAAGGATTCCTTGGCCTCTTTCACATCGTGCACGCGAATGCAGCTTGCTCCACCAAGTACGGCCACGATTCCTGCCGTAACGGTCGGAATCAAGCGGTCGCTCGTTTCGAGGCCGGGCATTTTACCAATATAGGACTTGCGCGAGGTTCCGATGAGAACGGGGTAGCCGTCTTTCAGGAATTCTTCGGTGGATTTCATCAAATTGATGTTGTCCTGCGCGGTTTTTCCGAATCCAATACCCGGATCAATGCAAATCTTTTCGCGTTCGACGCCGAGGTCCAAAAGCTTTTTCACCTGCGACAAGAGCTCTTCGCGGACTTCCTGTACTACGTTCGTGTACGGCTTGAAGTCCTGTTGCATGGTGCCAAAATTTCCGCGAATGTGGTTCAGCACGACGGCTGCCTTGGTGTCTGCGACGGTCTGGAGCATGTTCGGGTCCATGGCGCAGGCGCTAATGTCGTTGATGATGTGCGCGCCGAGCTTCATGGTCTCTTCGGCGACCTTGGCTTTGACCGTATCGACCGAGATGTAGAATTCGCGTTCTTTGGCGAGCTTGGCCAGGCGTTCTACCACGGGGCAGACTCGGTCCAGTTCTTCTTGCAGGCTGACAGGGGCGCTTCCCGGACGGCTGCTTTCGCCACCGATGTCCAAGATTTCGGCGCCCTGGTCCAAAAGCATCATGGCATGTTCGTAAGCGGCGTCAGGCTTGTTGTGCTTGCCGCCGTCAAAAAAACTGTCCGGAGTCACATTCACAATACCCATGATCAGCGGGGTTTTGCAAGGCAAAACCTTGTTGCCGATTTTCCAAGGGAGAGAGCGACTATGATCCAGAACTTCTTTGAACATTACGAGTTTTCCTGATGAGATTCTACAGTAGATGATTGGGCATCGCCATCATTTGCCGGGGTGGTTCCGGCGGCGGGTGCGGGCTTGATTTCGGCAACGGGGGCGTCAGTAACCGGGGCCACGGGCGGTTGTTTGCCCGGGTCAGGAGGCGGCGTGTTTTCACGCTTTTTCTTCGCTTCCATTTCTTCGAGTGCCTTGTACTGGCGGCTCTTCTTGGTACCGGTCAGCTTTTCGCCGGCCATTACGCGGTCAATTTCTTCGCGGTCAAGCACTTCGAATTCGAACAGTGCTTCGGCGAGGTCAATCAGCTTGTCCTTGTTTTCTTCAATGAGTTTCTTGGCGGCCAAGTCTAAACGCTTGATGAGGTTGTTCACCGCATTGTCGATCTTTTCGGCCATCATTTCGGACATTTCCTTCGGCTTGCTAATTTCGCGGCCGAGGAACACTTCGCCGTCGGTGCGGCTGTAGCAGACCGGCCCGATTTCGTCGTCAAAACCCCATTCGGTCACCATCTTGCGGGCAAGTTCGGTAGCGCGCTGAATGTCGTTGCTGGCTCCCGTGCTCTGGTGGTTGAAGAAGATGAGTTCGGCGAGGCGACCAGACATCATGATCATGATGCGTTCTTCGGCGTATTCGCGGCTGTAGCTTACTTGGTCGCGTTCGGGCAGACTCATGGTCACGCCGAGGGCGCGTCCGCGCGGGATAATCGTAATCTTGTGGAGCGGGTCGGAATGCTTGCACAAGAGCGTCATCAAGGCGTGGCCTGCTTCGTGGTAAGCGGTGTGGCGCTTTTCTTCGTCGGTCATCAGGAGCGTGCGGCGCTCGGCACCCATGCTGAGCTTGTCGCGGGCTTCTTCAAAGTCGAGCATCGTGACTTTCTTGTTGTTAAAACGTGCTGCCAAGAGGGCGGCTTCGTTCACCAAGTTTTCGAGGTCTGCACCTGCAAGACCAGGAGTTCCCTTTGCGACGGCCTTCACGTCTACATCGTCGGCCAGAGGAACCTTACGCTTTTTCAGGTGAACCTTCAAGATTTCTTCGCGGCCCTTCAGGTCGGGGAGTCCCACCACAATCTGGCGGTCAAAGCGGCCGGGGCGCAGCAATGCCTTGTCGAGTACGTCGGGGCGGTTGGTCGCGGCAATCAAAATAACGCCTTCGTTGGCGGTAAAGCCGTCCATTTCCACCAGCAACTGGTCTGTTCGCGTTCATCGTGACCGCCACCGAGACCAGCGCCACGCTGGCGACCTACGGCGTCGATTTCGTCGATGAACAGAATACACGGGGCGTTCTTCTTGCCGGTTTCAAAGAGGTCGCGCACGCGGCTTGCGCCCACGCCCACGAACATTTCCACAAAGTCAGAACCGGACATGCTAAAGAACGGAACGCCTGCTTCGCCTGCAACTGCACGGGCCAAAAGCGTCTTACCGGTACCCGGAGGGCCAACCAGCAAAGCGCCCTTCGGAATGCGTCCGCCGAGGGCATCGAATTTCTTCGGGTCCTTCAGGAATTCCACGAGTTCCTGCAAGTCCTGCTTGGCTTCGTCGCAGCCGGCCACGTCGTTAAAGGTCGTCTTTTGCTTACCGTTCAACTGTTTTGCCTGGCTCTTGCCAAAGCTGAACGGACCCTTGCCGCCGCCACCCATCTGGCGGTTCATCATCAGGTAGAAGAATACAATCAGGAGAATCGCGGGCAGGAACGCGACAATCGTATCGAGCCAGGTGCTGGATTCGTGAATGACCTTGACTTTGACGCCCTTGAACATTTCCCAGGCGGTAATCTGGTCGTTGCTGACTTCCAGCATGTGGCTGCGGAAAGCTTTAGTGTTGCCGTTGTCGGCCGATTTGGTGAAACGGGCGAGAGCGCTTTGGCTCTTTTTGGCTTCAGCCTTTTCTTCGGCACTCATTTCGCGTTTGCCTTCGATAATCACGCCATCGGGGGTCTTCTGGAGCGAAAGTTCGGTAATGACCTTGGTGGAGTCGCCCATCATGGCCAAAAATTCGGTGCGCGTCATGTCGTTTTCGCCGTCTTTCCCTGCAAGCGGGAACATGACGAACAACAAAAGAATCATCACCAACAAAATGATAAAGTTCTTGCTACGGTAGGGAGGGGTCGGTTTAGGTTGACTCATAAATTCCTTTTATACGTTCACTTGCAAGATACAAATTTTAGGGCTGCCTCAACGCTTTCAAATTCGCAAATCCTGACAGTAGAGCCGTTTTTGGCGATAGCTCGCTTGCGGTAAGCGGCGCGTACGGGAATTTTAACATGTGCGGGCTCTTTTTGGTCGTAAAAGAACCCGATCGGGAAGCGGAAGCCCTGCTCCGAAAGCCATAACCGGAACATTTCGGAAAGGTCTGTACTTTCGTGAGCGAGCAGAACCTTGCGAAGCTTTTTCTTGTCCAATGCGATTCCAGCCTTCAAGTCATGCTGACGAAGGTCAGCATCAGCTTTCTCGGCCTTCAAAACGGGCGCGAAAAGCGACTCGCTAGCATTCATCACTTTCGCATACGCTTTGTCTGCCAACAGGGCAATTCTGCATAATTGCATCGCAGCACCGGGACACTCTTTTTCCAGCTGCGGTAGGAATTCGTGCCGTACTTTGTTTCGTGCGAACTTTACATCGGAATTGCTTTCGTCTTCGCACCACTCAAGATTGTTTTCGCGAGCATACGCAAGAAGTTCCGCCCGAGTCACATTCAGAAAAGGACGGTAAATGTTGTCTCGTACTTCCTGAATCCCCTTGAGTCCCGCAAGCGTTGTTCCTCGGCGAAGTCGCATGTACATGGTTTCCGCCTGGTCGCCTGCATGATGCGCTGTCACGATGGCGTTGCAATTTTCGGCGGCTTCCTGCAGCGCGTTGTACCTTGCGTCCCTTGCGTTTTCTTCGAGCGAACCCTCGGCATTTTTTAGCGCTTCGCCGTCCAGTTTCTTCAAGAAAAATGGAATGTCGTGTGCCTTCGCGAATGCTTCAACAAATGCGGCGTCGCGGTCGGCTGTTCCGACCCGCAGCCCGTGATGCACATGCGCAATTCCTAGCCATTCAATGCCCAATCTCTCTTTATTGCAAATAAAATAATGCACCAAACAAATAGAATCCAGCCCGCCCGAAACTGCAAGCAACAAGCGTTTGAAACCATGACGGCGAATATTTTGCAATAAATCAAGACTCAATCAAATAGACTCTCTAGACAGGCATTGAATTCTTCTTGGTTGCCTTTTGCGTAAGATGAAACATATCCATCGAAATCGTCAATTTGAAGATAGGGAAGATATTCTTCGGAACAGTATTTAGACGACTTGATCGGTGTGGTTTCCGATATTAAAACGCATTCTTTTTTATCTGTTGACAAGGCGATTTTTGTATAAATTGTTTCGTTGCTATTTATAATTTTTGTTGTTATTTCATCAATAGATAATGTACCCTTGTCTTTAATGCTTATGAGTGTTTTAGTGCCTGTGGAATCTATCAAGATTCCGTTTTCTGCATATTTCGTGGCACGTTGAGCGGCGCTCATTTCATCGTAGATTCCTAATCTAGAATGCGAGACTTTTTCGATTAATTTGAATATTTGGTAGTTATAATCGATGGGATAGGTTAGGCTGTTATAAATGGTGTCTCTTGATATGAGATAGGAATATTTTTGAGTGCAGCTGGTATAGTCATCATTTAGGTTGTAATAGCAAAGGCGTTCCCATTCGCTTTCGAGTGCTGTATTCTTTCCGTAATAGGTCTCCTTTGCGCTGGGCTCTTCATAAGAACCCGCAAGGACTTTGTCTAAATCCACATGGTAAAGGGTGAGAGTGTCGTTGGAGATTTCGTAGAAATAGGCGTTATCAGAGGTATCTGCCTTTATGGAGAAAACATTGTTTTTATAAGTACATCTTGGTTCTGTTGTGTAAAAATAGGGCTTGCCGTCTAGTTCCCCGAATGTAGGAACTAGTTTTATGACGATTTTGTTGTCGCCGAAATCTGGAATGGCTTGATTATTTGAAGAAGACGAGGATTGTTCATTTTCTGTACTAGAGGAACTGGCTTCTTGAACGCTAGACGATGATTCAGCCTTGTCGCTAGAAGAACTTGCTTCTTGAACGCTTGAAGAAGAATTCTGATTTTCCTTTTTTTCAGAAGACGAACTAACGATTTCCTCGTCCGTAGACGATTCGATAGCTACATCTTCTGAAGAAGACGAAAGTTCCTGGTCATCTGCCGACGATGAATTGTCGTCACCGCAGGCGACCATCAGCAGCGCGGAGAACAGAATGCAGTATGCTTTTTTCATAAAAAATCCTTTGTATGTCCTAAAAATAATTTATATTTGCCCCTCAAGGAGGCCGTTATGGCTAAAAACGACGCAAAAGAAAGCGCAAGGCTCAGAACGTCAGAACGCTGCGCATCGACGGCTCCCAGAATGGAGCCACCCTGCGGACAAGAATCGTCCGCGACAAGACGAAGTACACCAGAACTCTTAAACACAAAAAGTCCCTCGCCGACGCGGGGGATTTCCCTTTATTGAATTCTTATTTCAGGTTGAATTGCTTGATACATTCTTCGAATTCATTGTCGTTATCGCTAGATCCTTGAAGTTGTTTGATAAATGTTCGATGAATGTTGCTGTATTCGCTTTCAACGACATCTTGGCTGTGGTCGCCGTTTTCGCAGTATTCTTGCGTTATTTCAACATTTTTTTGCCACCAGGTGCAGGTGGTTCCTTGATAGGTTATTTGATTAGTGAATGTTGAAATTTGCGTGGGGTCCATCTCTAATATGTGGTTGAATGATACTTCGAAGATTTGGTCGTTTACGGAAAGGTCTG
Organism: uncultured Fibrobacter sp.; assembly: GCF_900316465.1. Lineage (NCBI taxonomy): Bacteria > Pseudomonadati > Fibrobacterota > Fibrobacteria > Fibrobacterales > Fibrobacteraceae > Fibrobacter > uncultured Fibrobacter sp. The sequence goes on from NZ_ONDD01000028.1 coordinate 32,450, forward strand.
CCTTATCTAAATCCTTGGCGAGAATCCACATGTCGTTGCTTATAAAGACTGTGTCAGTCGAAAGAGCCTGAATGTTTTGAAGTTTATTGTTGCAGAGCTCTTCTCTTTGCTCATCATTAAATAAATCATAGATGACGCCGCAATATTGGCGTGGTTCGGGTGTGTATTTTGATCCTTTGATTTTGCTGCGTGTTGTTATGGTTCTCTGTTGAGGTGCCAGTGTAAGGGTGATTTTATAGTTGGATGGTATTTCAGAGTATTCTCCTTTATAAATTCTTCCGACACATTCCCATGTTGAAAATATAGATTTGGAAGTGCCGACGTATACGGTTGCGGTTTCTATGGTTTCGCAGGCGTCTCCGATATAATCGCATTCGTAAAGGGTGTCGTTAGACATCTTGTAGCCGAAGGAGTGATAAATCAAAAATTTAAGAGAGTCTCCTCCAAATTGTTCTTCTAATTCTGAACTATTATATTTGTTAAATGCTTCCATGTAATCTTCGGCGACCCACTTGAATGTGTTCGTGGTGGAATCGTAGTCGCATTCTTCTTCAAGGAAGTAGTATCTCAAATATTTTTCATCGAAAAATGAAAAATTATCGATTTTCACTGTAGTAATCCATCCGTCTTCAGAAATGATACCCATCGACGAAGAAGATTTTTCTTTTACTTCTGAGGATGATGATTCCCCCTTGTCGCTAGAAGAATTTGCTTCTTGAACGCTTGAAGAAGAATTCTGATTTTCCTTTTTTTCAGAAGACGAACTAACGATTTCCTCGTCCGTAGACGATTCGATAGAGGTTTCTTCCGAAGAAGATGAAAGTTCATTGTCGTTGGCTGACGATGAATTGTCATCGCCGCAGGCGACCATCAGCAGCGCGGAGAACAGAATGCAGTATGCTTTTTTCATGAAAAAATCCTTTGTATGTCCTAAAAATAATTTATATTTGCCCCTCAAGGAGGCCGTTATGGCTAAAAACGACGCAAAAGAAAGCGCAAGGCTCAGAACG
>NZ_ONDD01000029.1 GCF_900316465.1 uncultured Fibrobacter sp.
CCCAGTCATGACCTAAGGCATCAACATTCTCAATTGTCTTTGTCTCTGTTGTGAAACGCATTTGTTCTGGATACTGAGATGCCATCTGAAGGAATAGCACTAAGCGCAGTTCTTTATCTAGTGTTTCCGTGAATGAGTAGTTCCAAAGGTAGTAGAACAAGTCGCTGCTTTGTGCTAGGAAACCATTCAGCAGTTCCTGATGATTGAAGGCTCTTGCCGTTTCAGTTTGTTCTTCCAGATAACTCTCGTCAATCTTTTCCGCAAGCCTCGACTTGATGTTTGCCTTCTTCGACAGGCGCTTTCTGATGTTGTCCAGAATCTCAAGGGCGGCATCTTCATTGCCACCGTCATTGCGGCCGCCGTCGGTTCTGCCCTCATGGGCTTTGTCGCGAAATACCCCTTTGCACTTGCCCCGGGCCTTGGCATTAACGCCTTCTTTGCCTACACCGTGGTGCTGAGCATGGGCTACAGCTGGCAATTCGCCTTGCTAGCCGTCTTTGTCGAAGGCATCCTGTTCTTGATTCTCTCAGTCGTTCCTGTACGCGAAAAACTCTTTAACAGCATCCCTCTTTCGCTTAAATCGGGCGTTGCAGTCGGCATCGGCATATTCATCGCCTTTATCGCCTTGCAGGGCGGTAAAATCATCGTCGCTAACAACGCCACCATCGTAAGCCTCATCAACTTCCACATGGTCGACATGCACACGAATGGCATCTGGGCAATCCTGACCCTGTTGGGCATTATCGTTACCTCGGCTTTCTTGATTAAAGGAATCCGCGGCGCCATCCTGCTGGGGATTTTTGCGACCTGGCTGCTCGGCATTGTCACCGAATTTGTTGGAGTCTACGTTCCGAACCCGGAAGCCGGATTCCATTCCGTAATTCCGCAGTTCGGCGATTACCTGCAGAGCTTGGACCGTTCCTTCCGTGAATTCGGAGTCACTTGCGGTGCATTGTTCCACCCGGAATCCTGGACGCTTACCCGAGGCGACGCCATTGTCGGCCAGGGATTTTCGCTCATCAAGTCGCTGGACTTCTTTGTCGTGATTTTCGCCTTCTTCTTTGTAGACCTGTTCGATACGCTGGGCACCCTGATTGGCGTTTCACTCCGTGGCGGGTTCCTGAAAGAAGATGGCAAGCTCCCCCGCATTTCTCAAGCGCTTAGCTGCGATGCTATCGCCACCTCGATCGGAGCCATTTGCGGAACTTCGACCACGACCACCTACGTGGAAAGTGCCGCCGGTGTCGCCTACGGCGGAAAGACAGGCCTCACCGCCGTCTCGGTCGCTCTATTCTTCTTGCTTTCGCTTCTTTTTGCACCGGTATTCATGGCTATTCCGGGCTTTGCAACGGCCCCCGCGCTCATCATGGTTGCCTACTTCATGATGACTTCCATCGCCAAAATTGACTAGACCAACCCGAGAGAATCCATTCCCGCCTTTATCTGCATGATTGCCATGCCACTTACCTACTCCATTTCGGACGGCATCATGTTCGGCGTCATCTCTTACACCTTTGTGAATGCATTAACCGGCAAGATCAAGAATGTCCACTGGGTCATGATTGTGCTCACCGTGATATTCTTGCTCAAGTACGCTTTGATGTAATGGAAGAACTCGGCTTACGCAAAAATTTCTAAATTGCATCCCGCAAAAAACGAGGATTTTATAATGGCTAAGACAACTGCAAAGAAAACTGAAAAGAAAGGCACCCAGACCAACATGTGGACCGGCCGTTTTGCTAGCGGCATGGCCCAGAGCATGGTGGACCTGAGCTTCAGCCTGCAATTCGACGCCGAACTCATCGAAGAAGACATCGAAGGCAGCATCGGCCACGGCAAGGGCCTGGTGGAATCCGGCGTGCTCAGCAAGGCCGACTACAAGAAGATTTGCGATGGCCTGGCCAGCATCCTCAAGGACTACAAGGCCGGCAAAAACCTTTGGCAGGAATCCGACGAAGACATCCACATGGCCGTGGAACGCGTGCTCACCGAACGCATCGGCGCCCTCGGCAAAAAGATTCACACGGGCCGCAGCCGTAACGACCAGGTTTGCACCGACTTCAAGCTCTACATGCGTCACCGCGCCGCCGAAATCCGCGCTCTCGAAGTTTCTTTGATGGAAACGGTTCTCGACCTCGCGAAAAAGTACTTCGGCAAGATGATGCCGGGTTACACCCACCTGCAGCAGGCACAGCCCATCTACTTCAGCCATTACCTGATGAGCATGTTCTTTGCCGTGAGCCGCGACGTGAAGCGCCTCGACAACTTCCTGGAACTGCATAGCGAACTTCCGCTGGGTAGCGGTGCCATGGCCGGTTCTGCATTCCCGTACCACCGCGCCCTCGTTGCAAAGGAACTCGGATTTAACGGCGTTAGCCCGAACAGCATCGACGCCGTGAGCCACCGCGACATGATGCTCGAATTCGAAGCGGACCTCGCCATCATTGCGAACACCATGAGCCGCTACGCCGAAGACTTTGTGAACTGGAGCACCAGCGAATTCGGCTACCTCACCTTGCACGACGCTTTCTCTAGCGGTTCCTCGATGATGCCGCAGAAGAAGAACCCCGACTCCATGGAACTTATCCGCGGAAAGTCCGGCCGCATGCTCGGCAACTTCAGCGCCCTCTACACTCTGGTGAAGGGAGCGCCGCTCAGCTACAGCCGCGACCTGCAAGAAGACAAGGAACCGGTTTTCGACTCCGTCCATAACGTGAAGGTGATTCTCCGCGTGATGAAGGAAGCCTTGGAAAGCGCTCGCTTTAATTTCGACAAGATGCACGCGAAGATGCTGCCGGCGCTGCTGGCTACCGACCTCGCAGACTTGCTGGTCGAATCCGGCGTGCCGTTCCGCGATGCCCACCACGTGGTCGGTAGCCTGGTCGGCGAAGCCGCCCGCCAAGGCCTCGAATTCACGGACCTCTCTGACGAGGCCTGGGCCAGCGCCGGTGTCCCGAACGTGAAGCAGATGAAGAAGACGCTCACGTTCGAATACAGCGTGTCCCGCCGTAACATCGAAGGCGGCACGGGTCCCAAATCCGTGAAGCAGCAGTTCAGCAAGGCCGAAGCTATCTTGAAGAAATTCAAGAAGTAGTCTAAACTACCAAAGATAAACACCTAGCGAGAGCGAGAATAGGTGACTCATAAAGCCCGCTTCGACGTGGTGTCCTTCGGTACATTCATCCGAATAAAGACTACAACTGCGCCATTCGTCGCCTGATGAATACGTTCCAAATTGCATCATGTACTTAAAGCGCGCAATGAGGGCAAACGAGAGTCCGCCGATATGTTGCGGCTTTGTCGCGAGCAGGCGGACATCCGCATTAAGGCCGAGCAGCAACACCGTCGAGACTTCGGCGTCTGAAGTCATAAAGTTGTATTCCCCAACGCCAATAAAAGGTTCCGTCTTCAAGAATCTTGAATCGAACGCCGTAAAGCCCAGCGAAAGTCCCATCAATTCATCTTCGGAAGCATCCCAGCGGTAGCCCACTTCCCTATTTATAAGCCCATAAGCCCAAAGCGCGTTAAGGGAGAGACGTCTAATCTGAAGGCTGACTTCACCAATAAAGGAAGAACCCATCTTGGTATCGAAAAAATCGGTGGCATCGCCCGTCATGAACCCAAGCCACTGGCCAATAAATAAGCCCAAACCACCTGTATAATACTTGTGCTTGAGCGGATCGACACGGAAATCGCGAAGGGGTTTCATCACCTTTTCGACATACGGAAGAGTCTGTTCGTCAAGGACCCTCGCATAAGGCGACGCCGGATACGTGTCTACGAATTTCTTGCCACGGTCCAAAAGCATGCCCGCACAAGTTGTGTCATTGATTTGTGTCCAGTGAATTGGACGACCGAGATAAGTATCAGACATCTTGACAATCGCAAGTTCTGAATAGAGGAGCAATCGATAGAGTTCCTTGTACTCATCCGAAACGTCCGAACTGTCTACGCGCGCACAAAGGGAATCGGCCTTCTGTAATGTGAACGGATGCAAATCACGGTACAGGTATACAGCGAGCGGGTCCGGTTCTGTTACGCGAATATCCCTTTCCGGTTTGTACGTAGAATCAAGCAAAGTACGGCGCAAATCCGCATAAATTTCGATACCTTGCGTGAAGTTTTTAAGTTCCATATTGATGAGGTATTCCTCGAAACGGGTAAGAGGCGCTCCCTCTTTCGCATTGGTTTTCAGGTAGTTGAAAGCCTGGTCCGCACGTTCGTGGTCACCCGACTCAAGCGAAGTCTTGAGTACATCGCGAGCACGTAAATAAAGCGTTCTCTTCGAAGGCTGCACGGACGAATCTTGAGCCCAAGGCAGAGAAACGCCGAGCAACAAGAGGGCTACAAAAACGAGAGTTGAAAATCTTACCATAAATACAATCCAAGGCCAAAAGCAAAGAAGGGCGTTACACCGGAACCCTTGACAAACGTGTCGTCAAATTCCATATACGAAATACCGAACTTGCCGACCAGCGAGAAACTCGTGAGCATTGAGTTCGACAAGAGGAAATACGCCGTACCGAATTTGTAATCGACATTCACCGCCAAGGTATATGCGGCACTTTCTGCATACATATCATTGTCGCCCGCGCTTATGTATTCCTTTTCGCCACCAGGCATGGCCACATAGCAGTCTTTCTTGGCTTCAAGAATCATGGCTGGCATACCAAATCCAATATAGGGGCGAACCTTTAAATAACGGCTATCGTAAACAACGTAACCTAACCCAAGCGAGTAGGTCGCAACGCCAGACGCACCGGAAGGCAGCAATTCAAAGGAGAACGAAACACGACTGAATTGCAAGTAGATTTCAAGATAGATAGACGGGTCTTCATATTCAAACAGATCGGAGCGATACAAATTGTCCATCCCAAAGGCAAGACCGCCCGAGACCAGGAACAAGTTGACCCCGAGACCACCAGTATAGAATTTCTTGGCAATATTTTCTTCTTTGTGTTCTGCACGGTCCTGGAGCATGAATTCCAAAAAATCATTGCGGAAAAAAGGCCCTGCAACACTTTTTTCAATCCATTTCGCATCGGGGTGATCCGGATACTTATTGAGATACATTTGCGAAAGTCTTTTAATGCGTTCGTTAACCCTTTGGTCACTGTAGGCATCGCTCAAAAGCAAGAGTATCTTGAGTTCAAGTTTATCGCTTTCTGGTAACGAACTATTGTCAATATCATTTTCCACGTGGGCAAGAAGAGTTTTAGACGTATCATACGAGCTCAGAGAATTCTTAAGGTACTGCGCAAGTCCGTCATTTTCGAAAAAACGCACCTGCTCACTAATCACCTCATGGTAGAATTGCTTATACAGATTCACTTCGTACTTTAGCAGCTGCGGCCACATTTTCTTGACAATAAACACCGCCTCGGCCTCTACATCGGCCAACGGAACAAGGTCTTCTGTCCTCATGGCATGCAGTTCTTCGACACCTTGCGAAATCTGCGCGGTATCTCCCTGCTTTATGGATTCAAGGAGAGCTTCACGCCGCTGGTAAATCTTTTCCGTTTCCGTTCCCGATTCCGACATCAGCGATTGCTCAAACGCATCGCTCGTTGACATCGAAGTCGCGGTATCTGCAACATCCGTGGATTCCGAATCCTGCATCAGGGATTTTTCAAAGTCATCAAATTCACCGGCATAGGCAAATGGAGTTGCCAATAGAGCAACAGCAAAAAACAATTTCAATCTACGTACAATCACAAGCACCTCCCCTATTCCTTTGCCTTAGCCGCCTTGATTTGCTCCTGCCACTTGGTAATCAGCGGAGCCTCAGCGTACAATAAGTCAACATGCAAAGTCAGGCAGTGCGAAACTGTCGTCATATACTGTGTATACAAGTAAGCGGTCTTTGTTTCTGCGTTCTTGACGTAGACAATGTTTGCACCAACGCGCCTAGCCTCTTGACGCAAAAAATCAATCGTACCCATATCGGAACAACCCGAAGATGCTTCCGTCAGGATCGATCCGAGGAAATTGAATTCGGGCGGCAAAACCGGAATCGCGCGAGCATTCACGAAAATGACTTCAGAAAGCGAATCAAGCGGAGTCGGATTATTGGGCAAACCGACAGTGTGGTGCGGAGTACCAAAACACGCCGAAAGGGACAGCGCCGCAAACATAAGGAGAACTAATCCAATATACTTCATACTACAAATCTCCCACGCAGCGAACGTTCATATAATTGTCCCAATCCGGGTTCCAATTAGTCCCAAGATCCGAGCGATGGGAATACAGCGACAAAACATGAGCACCGCGGTAGCCACTAGTCACATCTGTCCAGAAAACAGCCTCCTTACCAAAATAACTTATGGCGTTATAAGCGTATTCCTTGTAACCAGCCGGGTATGCATTAAAGCCGATTTCGTCTGTCCCTTGCGGCACGTCATCCGAGTAATCCCAATAATCTTTCGATTTCAGAACATAACCATATTCGATACCCCCAATAAATTCAACGAGCTTTTCTACATCCTCTTCTGTAGGCATGCGCATTCCTTCGGGGCAAACACTAGAATAGTTCTCACCACCACTTGCGGCATCTTGCCACACATAATACCTACCACACTTGATGCCATATTCTTCGCATTTGGGATTGGTGCGGCTGTATTGTGTTTCATAATCCAGGTTCTCCGCCATCCATACCAAATCGTCTAGAATAATCACCTTATATACTTTTCCATCGCGGCTATCAGAAATTTTTGCAGACTTTACCGTCTTGAACTTTTCATGGAGAGCCTTGATAGCGACCGTATCCTCGTTGACATCATGCAACTTCTTGTCTGTGTCGGCACTGCGCAGGGCAACCCAATAGCCTTTACTGCAGGCATAATCCTTCCTATGTTCATTCACATGAACGACAAGTCCTTCTCGATCGTCAGTGCAATCGGGAAGATCTCCTCTTGCCTGTGCATTGTACGAAGGAGAGCGATCATCGTAATTTTCACTGGGAGCATAGCCTACATCTGTTGAGCAAGCCCCCAAAAGAGAAATTACCGAAGAGAACAGGAGATAACGTAATTTCTTCATCGTGATTATATATAAAATATGCGAGTTTATTCAAAAAACTATTCTTCGATGCACCTGACCGAGAAGGCATTTTTAGCATCCTTCTCCTCTATCGAGATTTTCTCATCGTAATAACGCAGCCAAAGCACCGACTTATCGCTCCCCCACATGTAGGAACTGTAAGTCACGTCGAAGAAATCTCCCGATTCGCGACCACCCGCAGGCATGGCGTTAAAGCCCATGTAATTCGTTCCACGAGAGCCCTTATCCGTCCAACCATCACGAGAACGCAAAGAGCTTCCAAAGCCCACGGCACCATAAATAGTCTGGAAATCACTCTTTGTCGGAAGACGCCAACCTTCAGGACAAACCGTTTGAGCAGCCTCGAAAGAATACAAGCGGCCATACTTGTCGCAATTCTTTTCGTCATCGTTGTAGCACCAACTGTCATCAGTCTTCACCGCCGCATTTTCGGCCATCCAGTTCTGAGTACCGATTTTAATCGTCTTATAGGACTTTCCGTCAATTTCCATTTGACCATAATCAAAAGGAATATTATCGAGGTAAGACGAATCCACGTTCCCTTCGATTTTAGCACTCGCGGTACTCATGGCGAGAATGCAGCGAACCGACATGCCGTGGTCTTTGTAATAATTTCCATTATCCAAATGAGCGTTGTCGTAACGAAGAGTCCATCCGGAACTTGTAGCCGCATCTACCTGGGCACTTGACCAGAAGAATGCATACTTGCCAGCACTCATAAAACCGCCTTCGCTGTTACGACGGCCAGCCGGGAGGGCGGCAAAGCCAGAACGGTTGAGAGCCTTGGGAATATTGTCTTCGTCTTCCCAGCCTTCGACAGCCTTCATATCGGCTCCAATCGGATCCCCACCATTCGTGAACATGAGATATTGAGCAAGGTTTTGCCAATCATCAACCGTAGGAAGCCTCCAGTTTTCGGGACAAATCCCATGCACCCCATACGTATAGTCATACGTGTACGTTGCCAAACTGGAATTGTATTTTGATTCCAAATTCATTGCGGCAGTCCAGGAATACAACGGGCCATAGATTTCGCAATCGCCGTCATCTTCGTGGCACCACATATTGCCTTTCAAATTGGGAGTCTTGGAGCTATCGGCATAGCGCAGGTTTTCGGCCATCCAAAGTTGACCATTTACCTGAACCACGGAATACTTTTGACCGTCTCGATCATCCGTAAACTTACCATTGGTCAACTTTACCGACAAAGTCGCACCATCATTCCAATCGTAATTGGCCGACTCATCATCGCAAGCCACAAACCACGCCAAACAAGCCAATGAAAGAACGAGTCTTTTCATATATCCTCCTTTCTCAGAATTTTACGTTCTAAATATAAACAAAAAGGAACCCGAAATTTCGGGTTCCTTTTAAATTTCTTTACAAAGAAACTAACAGCCGAGCTTAGCGGAGAGGTAAGCTTCGAGTTCGTCGATCTTGACCAGTTCCTGCTTCATGGAGTCGCGTTCGCGAACAGTCACGTAGCCGAGCTTTGCCGGATCGGATTCACCCTCGCCCACGGTGTCGAAGTCAACGGTCACGCAGAACGGCGTGCCGAGTTCGTCCTGACGGCGGTAGCGCTTACCGATGGACTGCGTTTCATCGTATTCCACATTCCAGCGGTTGAGGAGTTTCTGGTAGAGTTCTTCGGCCTTGGCCTTCACCTGGCCCTTCTTCACCAGCGGGAGAACGGCAACCTTCACCGGAGCAATCTTCGGGTCAAAGTGGAGCACGGTACGTTCGTCGTTTTCCAGCTTTTCCACGTCGTAGGCGTCGCAGAGGAGCACCAGGAGCAGGCGTTCCACACCGAGGGACGGTTCCACCACATACGGGATGTAGCGCTTGTTCTGGACCGGGTCAATGTATTCCTGCTTGACCTTGGATTCGTTCTGGTGCTGCGTCAAGTCGTAGTTCGTACGGCTTGCAATACCCCAGAGTTCGCCCCAACCGAACGGGAATTCGTATTCAACGTCGGTGGTACCGTTGGAGTAGTGAGAAAGTTCTTCCTTGGCATGTTCGCGGAGGCGGAGCTTTTCCTTGTTCACGCCGAGGTCGTTCACGAGCCAGTCGAAGCAGTACTTGCGCCAGAAGTTGTACCAGTCAAGTTCGGTGCCCGGTTCGCAGAAGAATTCCAGTTCCATCTGTTCGAATTCGCGGGTACGGAAGATGAAGTTACCCGGAGTGATTTCGTTACGGAAGGACTTACCGATCTGACCCACACCAAACGGAATGCGCGGGCGGACGTTGTCGACAATGTTCTTGAAGTCAACGAAGATACCCTGGGCCGTTTCCGGACGGAGGTACACCTTGTTGCCTTCGCCTTCGATCACGCCGATTTCGGTCTGGAACATCAGGTTGAATGCGCGGGGCTTGGTCCAGTCGGTCTTGCCGCAGGTCGGGCATTCGATCTTGTTGTCCATCATCATCTGGTGGACTTCGTCAAAGTTCTTGCCGGCGCAGCAGCCTTCGCCGAGCTTGTCTTCCAAAAGTTGGTCGGCACGGAAACGTTCGTGGCAAGCGAGGCAGTCGACCAGCGGATCAGAGAAGTTACCCACGTGGCCAGAGGCCTTCCATACGCGGGGGTTCAAGAGAATAGAACTGTCGAGACCGAGCACATCCTGACGGCTGGTCACGAACTTCTTCCACCAGAGGTTCTTGATGTTGCGCTTCAGTTCCACGCCATACGGACCGTAGTCCCAAGTGTTGGCGAGGCCGTCGTAAATTTCGGAGCCGGGGAAAATGAAACCACGGCGCTTGCAGAGGGAGATGATGTCCTTGAGGGCATCCTGAACTTTCTTTGCCATTATATAATCCTTTATCGGCTAATCTAGCCGGACTAGGAACCTACCTGGATGATAGGCCCTGACGGCGCGTAAAAATAGAAAAATATACAACTCCGATAAGGCTATTTTCGCCAAAAAACGCGATATATGTATACAAGTACTTACACTTAGAGTTCCGCAAGGAAAATAAAAGTTTTAGAAACCGGAGAAATATATTATATTGCTGGAATCTATGCGAACGTTTGGTTTACTACTGTCGATTGTATTGTTTTTTTCAGCTTGTGCGTCAAACAAAAATACGGCCCAAGATACTCAGCCTAGCACCGAGCCTGAAACACAGATTTTGCCCCCTTCCGAAACAGAAAGCGAATTTACCGGCAACCCGATTTTTGATGAAGCCGATGCAGGAAATTCCGAAGTTGCCGCCAACGATGTCACTGGAGCCGACTCCGACATAGAAGGATCCGATAGCGAGGGCTCCGACAGTGAATCCGAAATGAGCCAGGAAGAAGCCGACGCCGAACTCGCCGCCGACATGGCCGAAGGCGATTCCGCCTCTCTTGAAACGCTCCCCAAGCTGACGCTTGACATGACCACCGCCTTTGTTCCCACGGCAAGCCGCCGTATTTCGGCCCCCTATGGCATTCGAACCTACCGTATGCACCGCGGTGTCGATATGGGCCTTTGCCATGGCGAAGACCGCACCATTGTGGCCGCCTTTACAGGAGTTGTCACCAAGGTACGTAACCAAGGCCGCCGCAAAGGCTACGGCAAGTACGTGATTCTGGACCACGGCAACGGACTCACCACGCTCTACGCCCATCTCGCCAGCTGGAAAGTGAACGTCGGCGACACCCTGCAAGCCGGCGATACGATCGGCGTAGGCGGCAACACGGGCCGTTCCTTCGGCGCCCACCTACACTTCGAGATGAAGTACCACGGCAACTACATCGATCCAGCTACGATTTTCAACTTTGAAGAAGGCACGTTCCAGAGCGCCCTCATTACGCTTGAACCGCAAGAAATACTCGCTGTTGAAGAAGGTTTCCAGAAGGAACTTTCCAAGCACCGCTACTACAAGGTAAGAAGCGGCGACTGCCTCGGCAAAATCGCCCGCAAATACGGCATTTCTGTAACGAGACTCAAGCAGCTGAACGGCATCAAGGGCAACACCATTCGCCCAGGCCAAGTGCTCCGCTGCTCGTAAACCGCGCCACGCGCAACCATGCTACCCATTCACTTTGCCCCACTCCAGGGATTTACCGAATCGGTTTACCGGCTAGCCCACAGCAAGTTCGCCCCCGGAATCCACACCTACTACACACCGTTTCTTAGGTTGGAAAAAGGCGAAGTCCGGGCCAAGGACCTCCGCGATTTGCAGACGGAGCATCCTTACCATCTAGTGCCCCAAATCATCGTACGCGATGTCGCGGAATTTAACCTTCTGACCAAGGCCGTTACGGAGCTCGGTTTCAAGGAAATCGACATCAACATGGGATGCCCTTACCCCATGCAGACCAAGTCAGGCCGAGGTTCCGGAATACTTCCCCACCCCGAGAAGGTACGCGAAATCCTCGACGCCATCAGTACGAGCATCCCCAAGTTCAGCATCAAGATGCGTCTCGGGCTGACCTCCCCAGAAGAATGCCTGCAACTGCTACCGCTCCTGAACGAAGCCCCCCTCGCCCACATTACCCTTCACCCGCGGGTCGGAATCCAGCAGTATAAGGGCGCACTTGACTTCGAGACTTTTGACAAATTCTACGGCGAATGCAAGCACCCGCTGATTTTTAACGGCGACATCACCGACCTCAAGCAGATTCAGTATATCGAGACCCGCTATCCGAAACTCGCGGGAATCATGATCGGCAGGGGTCTCCTCGCGAACCCGGTTCTTGCCGCCCAGTACGCCGGACTCCCCTGCGGCTCTACAACCGAAACGCTTCTCAAAATTCACGCCGACATCGCGGCCGACTACGCCCGCCGCTTACAAGGCAACGCCCAAATTCTAGACAAAATCCGCCCCTTCTGGACGTATGCGGACCTTCCGAAGAAGACCCGCAAGAAAATCGAGAAATCCAAGACCCTCGAAGAATACCTCGAAGCCGTCAACGAGCTCGCTTAACCAAATTCGCTTAGCCGTTCTCGGCGTTTGCTGAATCCACCGGCACCAGCCGCCTATAGGTTTTATCTATAAAGATAGCTCCGAGCGGGGCCGTTACCATAATCGCCACTGCCGCAAGCGTGAGCACATTGTTGCCACAGGCAAGGCCAAAACTTAAAGGCACGCCACCGATAGCCGCCTGGACTGTCGCCTTCGGCACATAGGCCAACATGCAGAACAGACGTTCCTTTTTGTTCAGCGGAGTACGCAGCATGCAAATGGCCACACCCGCCATTCTAAAGAACATCGCGCCCAGCACCACGAAAATCGCGCCGATTCCCGCCGTAAACGCGTAAGCCACATCCAAGGTGCTACCCACCAGCACAAACAAGATAATCTCGGCCGCGACCCAGAACTTGGTGAACTTGCCGCTAATGCGTTTAGCAAGCTCCGGGTGTTTTCCGTAAATGCAGGCAGCAATGGCAACCACCGCAATCATGCCGCTGAACGGCACCACATGGCTAATATCATGCTCCAGCTCGTTCAGTAAGAAGGCGAAACTCAAGATAATCAGCACCTTCACCGTATCGCGCATGTGCTTGTGCTTAAAGAACCACACCAACGCATAGCCGCAAGCCACCCCCACCGCTGCACCGAGGGTAATGGAGACCGGCACCGAAAGGAAACTCGTCGCCGAAACAGTCTCACCCTTCAAAAGCGCCAAGAACGCCGCGAAAGTCACCAGCACATACACATCATCTAGCGAAGCACCCGCCAGAAGCATCTGGGGGATCCCCCGTTTGACGCCGCGATTCTCTTCGCGCATCTTGAGCATGCGCGGCACCACCACCGCCGGCGACACCGCCGCAATGGCAGAACCCATGAGGGCAGCCTCCCAATAAGTCACCCCCATCAGCGGCGGCGCAAGCAGTACCACGCCAACAATCTCAGTCGAGGCCGGCACAAAACACATCATCAAGGCCGAGCGTCCAATCCGCTTGAATTCCCGCATATCGAGGGTCAACCCCGCGCGCGTCAGGATAATCACCAGCGCCAGCTGCCTCAAGTCCGCTGAAATATCCAAAAAAGCGGGCCGAAGCAGATTCAATGCGTGAGGTCCGAGAATAATCCCAGTTAGAATCATTCCGAGGATACTTGGGAGCTTAAGCTTGACGAAAATCGAGCCCAAAAGCAGCCCAAGCAAGAAAATAAGTGCGAGAGAAGTCAACATAATGCAATTTTCGGTGCCAAAGATAGAAATTCAACTATATTTTGGCATATGAAGGGGAAATTCCACACCAAGCACGGATTTACCATGATTGAAGTCATGGTGGTCATCGTTATCCTAGGGGTACTTTCGGCGATTGGAGTTCCCAAAATCATTGGCTATACAGAAAAGACCAAAGAAAAAGCAGATTTAATGAAGCTTTACTATTTGCGCGACGCCCTGAACAAGGCCATCATCATCAATGGAGAAGCTTTATACAATAGCTCCTATTTATCTTCAGGAGATGAATCAACCAATCAAAAAAATCGTGACAAGTTAAAGGGATTTTTGGAAAATGAATCCGGCGTCACCTTATTTGTGATTGAAATGAAAGGAGGGGCTTCCATGAATGTCCAAGCCTCTCACGGAAGCGCGAACAATACCGCAAACATGTGCGAATTGATTGGAGATGCCGGAACTTGGTACGACGCCCTAAAAGAAGCCCGCTTTGAAGGCGTTGCCGACATTGTTGCTTATAGAAAGAAAACCAACAATAACACCGGCATTAAAAACGATGTTGAAAAAAATGGAAAGTCCCACTCCACATTCACGGTAAAAGAGGATGGCTCAAACTGGCGTACCTACCCCAATACTCCAATGTTCATTTCTAGCGAATTGAATTACGGGAAAGCCGCCGGCTTGGATAAAATAACGTCGCAGGGCAACAATAAAACCAATTATCGCTTGACAATGAGTTTCCAGTGGACTGGCGCAAAGGAATCTAGCCACTCTATAGAAGTCGCACTGCTCCCCAATGGAGCCAAGATGTACAACAAATCGAACGGCCGCGGAGGCGCATTTCTCACGGACCGCGGGGTTTGTTTCTCGACCTATGGCGATAGAGGTTGCGCAGACTACAAGTACTAATTACACGTACAAGTAATCGTTCAATACCGGCTGCAGGCCTTCGCCCGAAATGTCGCTGTACATGGCGTTGAAGCTGCGGCCATCATTAATTTCAAACTGTTCGTCGCCGCCTTCGCCGTCGTCGTGACCGCTATATTTGCTTTCGTGGTCGCCAATGCCGGTCGAAACACCTGCAGAAACTTTAGTCGCCGCAATTTTCACGATGCCGTTACGGAATTCCTTGCTTTCGCGGCTGGAAACCGTGATGCCCACATACGGCAAGAAGATGCGGTAAGCACAAAGCACCTGGCAGAGTTCCTTCTCGTGAACATCCAGCGGGTCAATCTTGTCGTTATTGATAATCGGGCGGAGTCGCGGGCAGCTCAAACTCATTTCGGCATGCGGATACTTCTTCTGCAAGAAATACACATGGAGCGCGCTAGCTAAAGCATCGCGGCGGAAGTCCGAAAGTCCAAGGAGTGCAGAGAATGCCACCCCGCGCATGCCTGCCATCAGGGCGCGTTCCTGGGAATCAAAGCGGTACGGGAATACGCGCTTGTGTCCCATCAGGTGAAGTTGTTCGAAACGAACCTTGTCGTAGGTTTCCTGGAAAACCGTCACGTAGTCCACGCCGCATTCGTGCAGGTAGCGGTATTCGTCCGTATTCACCGGATAAACTTCGATGCCTACCATGCGGAAATACTTGCGGGCTAGCTTGCAGGCTTCGCCAATATATTCCACGCTGCTTTTGGCGCGGCTTTCGCCCGTGAGAATCAGGATTTCTTCCATACCGCTGTCGGCAATCACCTTCATCTCGTGCTCGATTTGCTCCATGGTGAGCTGCATGCGCTTGATGTGGTTGTAGCAGTTGAACCCGCAATAGACACAGTAGTTTTCGCAGTAGTTCGCAATATAGAGCGGCGTGAAGAAATAGACGTTGTTGCCAAAATGCTTGCTCGTTTCGATTTTGGCCTTGGCGGCCATCTGTTCCAGGTACGGGGCGGCCGCCGGAGAAAGGAGAGCCTTGAAATCTTCGAGCGTGCAGCGTTCATGTTCCAGAGCGCGCTTTACGTCCTTGCCGGTGTACTTGGTATAGTCGTAATTTTCCGATTCGGCAAGCACCTTGTCAGCGATGTCCGACTGGATAACTTCCATGCCGGGCAAGTAGTCCATTATATTAGTACGTGCACTAGGGTCGTTTTCAATGCGGTGCTTTTTAGCGAGAGCGCCTTCCGAAAGGTTGCCTGAATCAAACAGGTAGTTGTTGTCTTTTCTAGCGGTTTCCATTATACAGTCAATAGTCAATAGTCTTTTTTCGCCGGAAAATATAGAAAAGATGCCCAAATCTTGCTAGAAGTAGCTTTTTCCTAAAATTTTCCTCTTTTTTGCTCTATTTTAGCCCTAAAAAAGAAGATTCCCGGTCAAGCCGGGAATGACAAATCCGCTTTTTTACCTATATTTACCGCCAAATTGCATTTTTGCCTGGGTCCTGTGACCAGATTCGCCAATTCCACTGGTGCAAGAGCAGGGAAACTCGGACAAAAACATGTAATGAAACAACAAACACAAAAAAAGGAATGGCTATAATGGCTACTATCACTAAAGAAAAGGCTGCAGAAATCACCGCTAAGTTCGGAGCAAACGAAAAGGACACCGGTAACGTCCGCGTTCAGATCGCTCTCCTCACCGAGAAGATCAAGAACCTCACCGAACATGCAAAGACCCACAAGAAGGACTTCCACTCCCTGCGCGGTCTGTCCATGATGGTTTCTAAGCGCAAGAACCTCCTCAAGTACTACGGCGAAAAGGACATTATCGCCCAGCGTGCCTTGATCAAGGAACTCGGTCTGCGCGGCTAATTCTTCAGACTGGAGAAATTTATGTCTATTGACGCATACCATCAAAAATACGGCAAGATGCTCGACCCGAAGGAAGTGTCCGTAACGCTTCCCGATGGCCGTGTGATCACGTTTGAAACGGGCCGTATTGCCAAGCAGGCACGCGGTGCTGCAGTCGCCAAGATGGGCGATGCATTCGTGCTTTCCACTGTCTGCTACGGCGAAGAAAAAGAAGGTGATTTCTTCCCTCTCACTGTGGAATATCGCGAAAAGGCCTACGCCGCTGGTCGCCTCCCGGGCGGCTACAGCAAGCGCGAAGCCGGACGTCCCTCTGACGAAGAAACTCTTTCTGCCCGTATCATTGACCGCCCGATTCGCCCGATGTTCCCCGAGAACTTCACGCGCGAAGTCCAGGTGATTGTGCAGGTTCTTTCTGCTGACCGCAAGTTCGCACCCGATGTGCTCGGCGTGTCTGCAGCATCCCTCTCTATCGGTCTTTCTGAACTGCCCTTCGAACAGCAGGTTGCCGCCGTACGCGTGGCCGTGGTCGATGGTCAGAACATCGTGATGCCCACCTACGAACAGATGGCCTGCGCCGATCTGGACCTGGTGGTCGCCGGTACCGAAGATTCCGTCTGCATGGTGGAAGGCGGTGCCTACGAAGTGTCCGAAGACACGATGATCAACGCAATTCTCGCCGGTCACGAAGCTATCAAGGCTATGTGCAAGGCCCAACAGGAACTGGTGGACCGCTGCGCTAAGCCCAAGATGGAACTCAAGCCGCAGCACGTTGGCGAAGCCCACGAAAAGCTTCTCGCCACGGTGAAGGAAGTCGTGTGGGACGAACTGAACAAGGACGTCCACTCCAACATGGTGAAGACCGACTTCTATCCGGCTATGGCAGACCTCTGCGCGAAGATGCTCGAAGACGAACGCATTCTCGCTATCATTGGCAAGGACGAAGAACAGGATCCTGCTCTCGTTGCAGACGCTAAGGCAATCTTTAGCGACTACGAACGCACTGCCATGCGCGAAATGATCCTGAACGAAGACGTGCGCCTCGACGGCCGTACTACGACCGAAGTCCGCCCGATCGAAATCGAACTCGGCGTTCTCCCGAGCGCTCACGGTTCTGCGATCTTCCAGCGTGGCGAAACCCAGGGTCTCGTGGTCTGCACGCTCGGCTCCAAGGCCGACGAACAGCGCTACGAAAGCCTGCAGGGCGAAGGCTCCAAGAGCTACATGCTGCATTACAACTTCCCGCCGTACTGCGTGGGTGAATGCAAGCGCCTCGGCATGAGCCGCCGCGAAATCGGTCACGGCCACTTGGCCGAACGTTCTCTCGCAGCAGTGCTCCCGCTGCCGGAAGACTTCCCGTACACCATCCGCGTGGTTTCCGAAATTCAGGAATCCAACGGTTCTTCTTCCATGGCCTCTGTTTGCGGTGGCTGCCTCAGCTTGATGGACGCTGGCGTTCCTATCAAGGCTCCGGTCGCAGGTGTCGCCATGGGCCTCATCTCCGAAAAGGGTTCCGTCAAGGAAGGCGGCAAGATCAAGATCTTGACCGACATCACCGGTACGGAAGACCACCTCGGCGATATGGACTTCAAGGTGACGGGTACTGCCGAAGGTATCACTGCCTTCCAGATGGATATCAAGATCCGCGGCATTACGCCGGAACTCATGCGCGAAGCTCTGGAACAGGCTCGTCAGGGCCGTCTCCACATCTTGGGCAAGATGGCTGAACTCGGCCTCGCCGCTCCGCGTCCGAAGGTTTCCGAAAAGGCTCCGACCATGATCAAGATGCGCATCCCGACCAACAAGATCCGTGACGTTATCGGTTCCGGTGGCTCCGTGATCAAGGGCATGCAGTCTCAGACGGGTTGCACGATCAACATCGACGACGATGGTAACATCGATATCGCAGCTCCGACCGGTAAGGCCGCCGCTGTTTGCCGCCGCATGATCGAAGAACTCACTGCCGAACCTGAACCGGGCCGCAAGTACAAGGGCAAGGTGAAGACGATCCAGCCGTTTGGCGCATTCGTCGAAATCCTCCCGGGTCGTGACGGTCTCGTGCACATCTCCGAACTTGCCGACCACCGCGTCGAAAAGGTCGAAGACGTTGTTCACGTCGGTGACGAAGTCGAAGTGCTCTGCCTCGGTGTCGACCCGAAGGGCAAGGTGAAGCTTTCCATGAAGGCTTTGCTCCCTCCGAAGCCGGCTACCGAAGCTCCGGCCGCTGAAGCACCCGCTGCTGAAGCTGCTCCGGAAGCACCGGCCGAAGCATAATTTAATACAAATTATGTAATACAATTAATTACAGCCGTCAGTCTCAATGATTGACGGCTGTATTTTTACACGCTATTTAAATAATAAAACTTAAAAAGCTCTTAAAATTTTCAGCCCTGAGTTTTTTTAAAGAGACTTTTAATTTATATTTAACTTGGGGTTAGATGTGTTTGGTATAGATGGGACTTTTATGGTGCTTTTGTATTTAACAATCCTGACCGTGATTGCTGTGTTCAATTTTTTTGTTCACTACCACGTCAACCCGAGACAAAACGGGCCCTACCCTTTACTTCTGTTCTGTGTTTTTATCGCATGCTTAGGCCACCTAATGCTTGCGCTTTCGTCGAACTTGGACCAGGTGATTCTTTCAAACAAGGTGATTTACCTCGGTTCCATATTCATGCCGCTTTTAACTTTCAACGCATGCCTTTCTATTTGTAAAATCAAGTTCCCGACTTGGAGCCACGACGTTTTGATGATCGTTGTACTGGCCGTATTAACCATGTCCATGACAGTCGGATACAACGGCCTCTATTACAAGTCTATCAAATACATTCAGACAAACGGAGTGGGAAACTTTGTCGCCGAATACGGTATCGGTCACGACATTTTCAATTTCTGCATGGTTGGTTTCGTTATCATCAACGTTACCCTCATCATCTATGCATTCTTCAAAAAGAAAAATGTTTCGTTCAAGAGCTTGATCGCACTATCTTCGATTGAAGCGGTATCCATTCTTTCGTTCTTTATTTCTCGTGTAGTCGAAAGCGATACCATGGTCATGCCTGCCGTTTACGTATTTGACCAGTTCGCCCTTCTGTACATTTGCTTTAGAGTCAAGCGCTACGACGTGGAACAGATTATTTCGCAGGTACTCGAAACCCAAAACGCAGACAGCTACGTTCTCATTTCTTCGAACAACAACTTCCTCGGTTGTAACGCGGTGGCCTACGAAACCTTCCCTACCCTGAAAAATTGCCGTATTGACCACTCCACTCCCGACAATTTCGAACTCAACCATTTGCTGATTGCCTGGAACAAGGAACTGAAACAAGGCAACGTGACTATCGAAAAGAAGTTCGAGTACGACGGCAAACACTACAAGATTTTGCTTAGGCAACTCCCGCTTTCGGGCTCTGAAAAAATCAACATGTTCCGAATCGAAGACGAAACCAGCATGCACAATTACATTAACATGCTGGGCACGAACAACGTGCGCCTTGAATTGATGCTCAAGGAAAACGACACCCAAATTCGTTCAATCCAGGAACAGATGGTCGTGGGCATGGCCCACATGGTTGAAAGCCGCGACAGTAACACCGGTAGCCATATCAAGCGTACAAGCCGCGTGGTGCAAATTCTGGTTGAATACCTGCGCAAGGACCCGACTCTTGGCCATTCCGAATTTTTCTACGACAGTCTGGTTTCGGCTGCTCCGATGCATGATATCGGAAAGATTGCCATTGATGACCGCATTCTGAGAAAGCCCGGCCGTTTTACGCCGCAGGAATACGAAGAAATGAAAGAACACCCCGAGAAGGGTGCCATGATTGTCGAAAACTTGCTGACCTCGGTAGAATCTCCGGACTTCGTGAGAATCGCAAAGAACGTCGCCCGCTACCATCATGAGCGCTTCGATGGTTTCGGCTATCCCAAGAAACTCAAGGGAAACGATATTCCGTTCGAAGCCCGCGTCATGGCAATCGCCGACGTGTATGACGCATTGGTGTCCAAGCGTTGCTACAAGGCAGAGATGTCGTTCAACGAAGCCTACGAAATTATTATCGAAGGCATGGGCACGCAGTTTGACCCGGCTCTAAAGGATTGCTTTATTGCCTGTCGCAAAAAACTTGAAGATTATTATCAAAGCTTGAGCGAAGACGAAGCCTAAATTGCGAAAAAATGCTATCTTTGGGCGCATGACGAAGTTTAGCGAATTCCCCTATGTTGCCGACCGTTTCAATGCGGTCCGCAGGGAAACTGTACAAGTTCGCGTTGGCGACGCACTTATCGGGGGCAATGCCCCCATTTTAGTTCAGTCCATGACCACCACCAAGCCCAAGGATGTGGAGCGTACGGTGGCAGAAACTTTGGCTCTTGCCAAGGTGGGTTGCGGACTCGTCCGTATTACCGCCCCGACATTTGCAGATGCACAGGGCCTTGAAGAAGTCATGAAGCAGGTGCGTGCCGCCGGTTGCAAGGTTCCGGTTTCTGCCGACATCCACTTCCAGCCCAAGGCCGCTTTCGAAGCCCTCAAGTGGGTCGAAAAGGTACGCATCAATCCGGGTAACTTTGTCGATACTGGAATTTTAACGCTTGACCAGCAGACGGACAAGACTTTTGAAGAAGGCAAGGAAAAGGTCGCCGAAGCCTTTACGCCGTTCGTGCAAGAGGCCAAGCGCCTCGGTCGCGCCATCCGCATTGGCGTGAACCACGGTTCGCTTGCCGCCCGTATGATTTACCGCTACGGCGACACGGTGGAAGGCATGGTGGAAAGCGCCATGGAATACTTGGCCGTGTGCGAAGCCGAACATTTTGACCAGGTGGTCCTGAGCCTCAAGAGCAGTAACCCGCGCGTGGCCATTGCCGCCTACCGCATGCTCGCCGCCCGCATCAAGCAAGAAGGCTTTAAGCCGTACCCGTTCCACGTGGGTGTCACGGAAGCGGGCGCGGGTGCCGACGGACGACTGAAGTCGGCCGCGGGCATCGGCGCACTGTTGCTTGATGGTCTTGCCGACACTATCCGCGTATCGCTCACCGAAGATCCGGTGGCCGAAGTCCCGGTGGCACAGGAACTCATCAAGGCATGCGCACTCCCGACTAAGCCGGTGAGCTACGCGGTGCCAGTTCTCGAAAAAGACCCATATCATTACGAACGCCGCGTGACCGATACCGTGAAGGTTTCGGGCGTAGAAATCGGCGGATCTAACCCGGTGAAAGTCGGCGTGAAGGCCGATGCAATTGCTCTCACCGGCGAACGCCGCAATGCTGAATTCGCTTTGCCTAGCCTCGCTGAAAAGCCGGTTGTAGAATTCAAGGACGCCATGGATATCGCGGGCTTTGCCCAGAATCCGGCTGCCGTGCCTGCCGGTTCCGTGTTCTGCTACACGGGAGCCGAGATGGTCGCTGGCGTACGCGCCCTTGCTGCTGCACTTGATGCAGCAGGTCGCAAAGACCCAATTTTGCTTTACGCCAAGATTAACGACAACGAACGTGAAACGCTCCGCGTTTCCGCCGACATCGGAAGCCTCGTGACGGACGGTCTTGGCGATGCCGTCGTAATCGACGGTTACAAGGGCGCTAAGGAAAGCGTTCTTCTCGCCTTCGATATTCTGCAGGCCGCCTACTGCCGCCGCAGCAAGACGAATTTTATCAGCTGCCCGAGCTGCGGCCGCACCCTCTATGACATCCAGCAGGTCATGGGCAAGATCAAGGCTCGCTTCGGACATCTCTCTGACATTTCCATTGGCATCATGGGCTGTATCGTGAACGGCCCGGGCGAAATGGCGGACGCCGACTTCGGCTACGTCGGTGGCGGCCCCGGCCGCATCACCCTGTTCGAAGGCAAGACGGCCGTCAAGAAGAACATCCCCGAAGAAGATGCCATCGAAGAATTGGTGAACCTCATCAAGGAACGCGGTCGCTGGGTTGAACCGTAACGCACCACACAAAAGTTTTAACAATTAACAAAGGACAATACAATGGCAACTATTAAGACGATGAACAATATTTCCAAGAAAGGCTTGAGCCTGTTTGGCTCGTTCTACCAGGTTTCCGATTCTATCGAAAATCCGGATGCCATCTTGGTGCGTTCCGCCCAGGTTGATACCGACAACTTTGACGGCCTGCTGGCTGTCGCCCGCGCCGGCGCTGGCGTGAACAACATCACCATCGACAAGGCTTCTGCAAAGGGCATCTGCGTGTTCAATACTCCGGGTGCAAACGCCAACGCCGTTGCCGAACTCGTGATGACCGTGCTCGGCATGGCCGTCCGAAACGTGGACAAGGCCGCTGCTTGGGTCAAGAACCTCGACACCACCGACCCGGACCTCGCAAAGACCGTCGAAAGCGGCAAGAAGAAGTTTGCTGGTATGGAACTCGCTGGCAAGACCCTCGGCGTGATTGGCCTCGGCAAGATCGGCGTGCTCGTCGCTAACTATGCCCGTTGGAAGAACATGCGCGTCATCGCTTACGAACCGTATCCGAACGCCGCCAACATGCACGAACTTTCCAACAAGGTAGAAATTGCCGACCTCGACACCGTGATTGCGAAGTCTGACTTCCTCACCGTGCACGTTCCGTTCATCAAGGGCGTGACCGAAAACTTGCTCAACCGCAAGAACCTCGCCGGCTTCAAGGGCAGCTACATCATGAACTTCGCCCGCGGCGGTATCGTGGAAATGGCTCCGGTCAACGAAATGCTCGCTTCTGGCTCTCTCCAGGGCTACCTCTGCGACTTCCCGGATGCTGACCTCATCAAGAACGACAAGGTGACTTGCTTCCCGCACCTCGGCGCTTCTACCGAAGAAGCCGAAGAAAACTGCGCCGTGATGGCCGTCGAAGAATTGAAGGACTACATCGAATACGGTTGCGTCCGCAATTCCGTGAACTTCCCCGCCCTCGTTGACCACCCGCATTCCGGCGTCAAGAGCCGCGTCGTGGTCATCAACCAGGACGTTCCGAACATGATTTCTGAAATCACGAAGGTGTTCGGTGCCGAAGGCATCAACATTGCTTCTTTCAGCAACAAGAGCAATGGCAAGATCGGCTACAACCTCGTTGACGTGGAAAGCAAGGTCGATGACTCTATCGTCGAAAAGCTCTCCAAGCTCGACAAGGTCATCAAGGTCCGCGTCATCCATTTCTAAGATTTAGCAGCCTTTTGGGCTGTGCAACTTTAGATAGCAAACACGCCTGGTTATACCAGGCGTTTTTTGCTCACGATTCTAAGATTATTAAGGCTTAGTCCTTATACATCTTTTCAATTTCTTCGGCGTACCGCGCTTCGGCGACGGTGCGCCGAATTTTTAAGGTGGGCGTCAAAAGCCCCGATTCAACGGTGAGTTCATCACCGATCAAAGTCCACTTGCGGATTTGTTCCCAATGGTTCAATTTGCTATTAACACGCTCGACATGGCGGTTTATAGATTCAAAAATTCGCTTGGACTTTAACGCCTTCTCGACGCTAAAATCTTTGCCCGTGCGCTGCAGGAATCGCTTGGCATTCACCGAATTCAAGAAGATCAACGCCGAAGCGAACTTGCGGTCGTTTGCAATCACGAGCGCCTGTTCCACCAGAACATGGCGACCGAGTTCCAGTTCAATCGGATTCGGGCTCACGTACTTGCCCGTACTCGTTTTCAAAAGTTCCTTGAGGCGCCCTGTCAAGTACAAATAGCCGTCGCGGTCAAAGTAGCCTTGGTCGCCCGTTTTAAAGAAACCGTCTTCGGTAAAGATATCCTTGTTCAAGTCGGGCCGATTGCGATAGCCCTTGAACACGCTTTCGCCTTTAACAAGGACCTCGCTGTGTTCGCCAATTTTCACCTGCAAGTGCGAAAGCGGAAGCCCAACGCTCCCTGGCCGCGCCATTCCGAGCTTATTCACGCTCACCACCGGCGAACATTCCGTAAGCCCGTAGCCTTCGGTTACGTTAATGCCCACATTCAAAAGGAACCTGCAAATAGACTTGTTCAAAGCCCCGCCGCCCGAAATCACCGTACGGAAATTACCGCCCAAGGCATCGCGCAACTTGCTATAAACAAGCCTGTCGTAGATTTTAGCGAGAAGGCCTCTCTTTTCGAGCGGATTATGCCTTTTGGCATACGAAATCGCATGTACAAAAAAACGCTTCTGAATCCCGTGCATTTTTTCGCCGGCAACCGTCATGCTTTCAAACAGGCGTTCCAAAATACGCGGCACCACCGTCATGACCGTCGGGTGAATTTCACGAATGATTTCAGCTGTGTGGCGCGGAGAATCCACAAAGTAAACCTTGATTCCGCACAACGTATAAAAATAAATCGTCATGCGTTCAAAGGCATGCGCCACAGGCAGTATGACCAAGGCGCAATCCGACTCGCGATTCAAACGCAAAAAATCCCGCTTGATAACCTGGATTTGCGAAATCATGTTCCGATGCGTGAGTTCAACGCCCTTCGGAACCCCAGTCGAACCGCTGGTATAAAGAATCGAGAACACATCGTCCGGATTCAGCGAATGCATCTGCTGGTTCAGCCAAAACGAAGATTCCGGCTCCCGCGACAGCACTTCGCCTTCTTTCACAAGATCTTCCCAGTAGACTCCATTCGGCGGGAGTTCGGACTTTTTGTCAATACAGATGACCACTTTAAATCGCGGCATCAAGGCGCCAATGGAAGGATCCAAGTCCGAAAGCATGTTCAGCACAAGCACCTGCACCGAGGCGTCATCGCACTGGTAATTGAAATTCTCGGCCGAAATATTCGGGAAAAGGGGCACCACCTTCGCTTGGTTCAACTGCGTGGCCACATCGGCCATGATCCATTCCGGGCAACTTTCGGCCACAATCCCGATACTTTTACCCGCCACAAGTCCGCGGGCCCTAAAGGCAAGGGCCAGATACTGGGTCTCTCGACGGAGGCGTCGTCCCGTAAAATTGATCCATTTCCCGTGTTTACGATGGGACCACCCTGCGAAATTCTCTCTATCGCAGTTTGCAAAAAACAGATGCGCAAGCGATGTGTATTGCAGCGGTTCCATACAAAATACCCTGTCTTTATCGATTAAAATACATTTATTACACGGAATTTTTCTGTTATTTTTATCACAAATCCCCTTTTTTTCTTTATATTTGTGCTATAGGGTTAGTTTATCTGTTTGAATCAAAGGGATGATATGTTCAAAAAGATTCTTGATAAATACAACGGCGTTAAGCTGAACTACCGTATCTGTATTGCCATCGTCATTGGCACTCTCCTCGGAATCCTACTCCCTGGACAAAAATGGATTGGCGAACTGGGCGTCCTGTTTGTAGGCGCCATGAAGGGCATTGCCCCAATTCTCGTGTTCGTATTGATCGTAAACTCGCTTTCTGCAGGCAAGACCTCGCTTGACCGACGATTCGGAAAGGCATTCGCCTATTACATGGTCAGCACCGTATTGGCCTCCGTTGTCGCAGTCAGTGCCAGTTTCTTGTTCCCGCAGAACCTGCAACTAGCACAAGAAGCTACTACCTCCGCCACATTGCCCAAAGGCATCGGCGAAATCCTGAACAACTTGCTCGTCCGTGCGGTTTCGAACCCCTTCGAAGCCATTACCGAGGCAAACTATATCGGTATTCTCGTGTGGGCAATCATTTTCGGTTTTGCCATCAAGATTCACGCCAGCGATTCTACCAAGGAACTCCTGCAAGACGTTACCAAGTCCGTCACGGCCATTGTCCATTGGCTCATTAATTTGGCACCACTCGGTATTATCGGCTTGATTCATTCTTCCATTGCCGCCAACGGTATCGGAATTTTCAAGACCTACGGCATGCTGATTGCCGTCCTTGCCGGCGCCATGGTCTTTACCACCTTCATTATTGCACCGCTGGTCATCAGTTTTGCCATTAAGCAAGACCCCTACCCGCTCGTGATTTACTGTCTCAAAGAAAGCGGCATCACCGCCCTCTTTACTCGAAGCTCGGCAGCCAACATTCCCGTGAACATGGATGTCTGCGAAAAGCTCAAGCTCGACCGTGAATTCTATTCAGTTTCGATTCCGCTGGGGGCGACCATCAACATGAACGGAGCCGCCATCACGATTGCCATTATGACCTTGGCCGCCGCCAATACGCTCGGCATTTCGGTCAGTTTCCCGACAGCCCTGATGCTTTGCATCATCGCCAGTATCGGTGCTTGCGGTGCAAGCGGTATTGCAGGCGGTTCCCTGTTCCTGATTCCTATGGCCTGCTCCTTCCTCGGCATTTCAAACGATGTCGCCATGCAGGTCGTCGCAGTCGGATTTATCATTGGTGCTGTCCAGGATAGCCTTGAAACCGCCCTCAACTCTTCGACCGACGTGATGTACACCGCCGCGGCCGAATACAGCGGATGGGTCGCCGAAGGCAAACACCTCCCCCGCCGTTTCCGCTAATAAGAACTTTGATAGCCGGCCTAAAAAGCCGGCTATTCTAATTTGAAATAACTTTTTTTTATTACAATGAGGGTTAGGGCACCCGCTTTACGTAAAAATATGTTATCTTCTTTTCTAGGAGAAAACGATGGCAGCGTACAAAAGACCTATCCATAGAAGCCTTGTTCTTGGAAGCGCGGTATTTATCGCGTTCATGTGTTTTTTGCTTTCGATTCAAGCTTACCTCACCTATTCAAGGTCGATGTACGAACGTTACGACGACAAGCTTGACGATATTCTGAACTACGCCACAAAGCATGTCGACCTAGACGACCTTTACGAATGCGTCATCAAGGGTGAAAAGAGCGAAAAATACAATCAATTTCAAGCATTGCTCAATGGCATGGTAGACGAATTTGAACTGTTCTACCTTTACTCCGTTTTTGTCCGCGACAAGCTGATGGTCAACATTTGCTCGGCAACTAGCGCCGAAGAACGGGCCAAAGGCGAAGAGGACATGCCCCTGCTCGACACAAGCGCCGCCTACCCGGAAGAAGAACTCAAGAAGTTCTCCATCGCTACCGCCAAAGACGAAATCTCGTATTTTGAAGAAAATTCCGAATGGGGTTACGCCTACACAGCCTGTAAGCCACTCGTTAATTCAACAGGCGTCCACTTCGGTCTTCTATGTGCAGACATTTCTATCAACGAACTCCACAAAACTGTTCATGATTACGTTTTATACAACGTGATTCTGTCCTTATGCCTTGGTCTTTTATTTGGACTTATCTTGATTGTCTGGCTGCGCCATAACGTGACAGGCCCGATTCTCGCTCTCGAAAAGAGCGCCCGTCGATTCGCCGAAAAAAGCCGCAATAAAAAGAAAGACCCCAAGGACCTCGTATTCGACGCCCCCGATATCAATACGCATAACGAAGTCGAATCGCTCTCGATTGCTATTGCCCAGATGTCCAAAGACATGAAGACATACGTCGAAGACATCCTGGAAGCCGAAGAAACCGTAAAGACGGCCCAAGAAGAAGCCGCCACCATGACCATGCTCGCCTACAAGGACGCGCTGACGCATGTGGGTTCTAAGATTGCCTACGACAATTCGGCTCGAACGCTTGAAAAAGACTTGAAGGAAAAACTCGTCACCGAATTTGGCATCGCCATGATTGACTTGAACAATCTGAAGGTGATTAACGACAGCTATGGTCACGCAAACGGCAACCTCTACATCGCAGGCGCCTGCCATATCATCTGTACAATCTTCAGGCATTCTCCGGTGTTCCGCGTAGGCGGCGACGAATTCGTTGTAATTCTCAAGAATAGCGACTACGAACAGCGCAACGAGCTCATTGATTCCGCCAACAAAAAATTCTATGAAACCGAAAACGACATGTCCAGGGAACCCTGGGAACGCTACTCGGTCGCAATCGGCTTGGCAGAATACAATAGCGGCGACACCGTCGATTCCGTGGGCAAACGCGCCGACGAAAACATGTACCAGAACAAGCAGAAGATGAAGAAAGCCAGAACTTAGTCGGTTAACCTAGGTTCTAAAATTCTATCTTTCTTCGCAATGTTTGATGTACTGAATCTGAATTTTTCCTTCTACGACTGGCTGCTGATTTTCATGGTCACGGCGCTCGGCACCTTGAGCGCCTATTTAAAAGACCCGCAACTTAAAGCAGTCACAGCCACCATTCCTATTCCCTGCGGTTTTGCCTACATTGCAGTCGGGCTCCCGATGGGCACGGCGAATGCGATTTCTGGATTCATGTGCTTTCTGTATGTGCATATCGTGCGCATTCTGCATTATAAGGTCAAAGTTCCTATTGTGCCAAGCATTATCGCAGGGCTAGCCTTCTTTGTGGCCCTCGGCACGTTCCTCATGCCGCGCATTCCCGATACCGAAGCCTCGTTTATTGGCGCATGTGCGTTTGACTTTATCGTGGGAATCATCTTTTTCCAGAAACAGAGTTACAAGTCCGGCGTGCGCTACAAGACTCCCCTGCCCGTTTATATCAAGGCCCCCGCCATTGCAGCCGTGGTCAGCGGACTTATGCTGATCAAGCGCCTGATGGGCGGATTCTGCACCAGCTTCCCGATGATGAATTCAATCGTGAGCTATGAAAGTCGCTATTCCTTAGGCGACCAGTGCCGACAACTCCCGCTGTTCTTGATAGCTGGGCCTGTGATGTTTGTAGAAATGCGCTACCTAGAAATCGGCCTCGGGCTCAACCACTGGATTGTACTTTTGTGCGGATACATTCTGTTTGCCACCATTTACTGGCCACTGAATAAAGAACTCAAACGCAGGAATGAACAAGCCGAAAAAAGTTACAGCGAAGTTCCTGCGTCCAAGCAATAATTCAGCTGGAACAGGCCCGTTTTCAGCACTGTTAGGCACTATTTACAATAGTTTTAGCCTAAATTATGTATATTCAAA
>NZ_ONDD01000030.1 GCF_900316465.1 uncultured Fibrobacter sp.
GATGGTACCTGGCCCACGGGCCCGGGAGAGTAGGTCGCTGCTGGATTCACGGAGCCCCTTGCCTTAAAGGCGAGGGGCTCCTTTTTTTATATACCGCTCGGCCCTTATGCAGGCAGGTGCCCGTGGCCGGGCCTCGCTCTCGCCGCCACGGCCTGTCAGTACAGGCCGCTTGCGGCTCACAGCCCCTTGCCGTAAACGGCGAGCGGGGCTTTTTTTTTATGCCCGATTCACGCGGGGTTTTAGGGGAGGAACCCCACCCTGGTGGCCATGCGCACTAAGCGACAAGTCGCTAAGTGCTGTCCGCCCTAGGCGAGGGGGTAGCGTGCAACGCAGTGCTAGTGAGGGGGAGACTTCCCCCTTTCTGTATACTCTGCAAACATTTGCTTATTGAGTATTGTACAACATTTTTCCGCTAATAATCTGTTATTTATTCCGATTTGGAATAAAGAATATATTTTATGAAATGGAGTTGTTTGTGCGAGAGAATGGAATAGTCTTTCGTAATTAAAGGAATGTGTTTATGAAGCATTGGGTTTGGGTTGTTTGCTCTATCTTATTCTTGTCCGTCGTCGCGCATGCGACGCTTACGGTGCATATTCAGTCGCCGTGGCGTAATGACGACTCTAAGGCCGATTATTACCTGCATATCTTGGGATCTGCAGGTGGCTCTTACAATGCCTTCTTTGGAGCGACTTCTCCGACGATTACGACTGCCGAAGGTGATGGCTGGTTCAGCTATACCTGGGACAAGAATGTGTCCGATTTTCAGGATTGGCAGTCCTTTACGGTAAGCCTTTTCCCCAATACCGCTGACCAGAATTACAATAGCAATAACGAAGTGAAGTGGACCGAGGGCGGCGAGTTTAAAATGGGCGAGCTTTTCGGCACCGATGTCGAAGTCTGGCTTTATACAAATCCGGTCGACAAGAGCTATACCAAGTCTTTTGTGGCTCCAGGTTCCAAGATTGTGTGGTTTAAGAGCCCGTGGGGCAACCATGCGCTCCCGCAGATGATTTTCGGAACGGATTCCGTGATGATGCGCTTTGCCTACGACGACAAGTCGAGCTGCGGCTGGTTCTATGGAGCTGTTTCTCCGGCGATGATCGCTCGCAACCCGCTGCAGTCTGCGCACTTTATTCGCCTTAATACGCCTTACATGGTTTACCCTGCGCAGGGCGTGGTGGAACTTTCGATTTACTTCGACATGATGGATACTGTTTTTGTAGATGGTACTGTGGCGGAGCCTACGATCGATTCCAAGTTTAGTTCGCTTGGCGAGTGCTTTGATTCCACTTATGTGCTTCACATTTACCATCCGTGGCGTACGAATTCCACGTTCAAGGACAGCACAATCTACATTTCGATTGGCAACAACATCATCAATAATCCTGTTGCAACCGAAAAGGATAAGTACCCCTACTGGTACCGTTATGAATTTGAACCGTCCGTCGTCAATTCGGCGAACTGGAGCTCCTTTATGGCGGTGTTCAATATTTACCGCCGTCAGAACGAATGGCCGCAGGTCACTTATTTCAGTGAGACCAATCGCCCGCTGGCATCCAAGCTGTTCCCGACAGGTGTTTACGAGACTTGGCTGTTCACCAATAGCAACGGAGCGCTTGATCTTTCGTTCAGCCCGCTGGAACCGAAGACGATTCGCTTGATGAGTCCGTGGGACAATATGTCGCCATCGATGATTGTGGCCGACGAATTGGTTCGCATGGGACCGATTGCGGCAAGCCCGCTTGATTCGAGCCAGAGTGATACTTGCGGCTGGTACCAGGGCACGTATTACAAGCATACGGATGATTGGGGCGTTCAGTTCAGGCAGTCCTTCGGTACGGATTTCTATAGCCTTGAGGGCCTGATGGGCGAAGGCAAGGAAGCCGGTACTCCGATTTCTCTTGATTCCATGGTTGCGCTTTATGACACGGTGTGGGTTTATCCGTATCCGCTTTCGAGCAGTGCGCCCAAGTTCAGCGAAACCTTCCCGGGTCGTCTGGGCATTTGCCCGACTATGAAGATTTCGGCGATGATTCTCGACTGGGCGGGCGAGTCGTATGACGATGCTATTGATATTGACTTCGGTAACATCTATAACGGTAACGAATATACGACGATTGTGCGTGGCGATGCAGAATACAAAACTTGTGGCGGTCACGTGCTCGGCATGGTGCAAGACACCTTGAGTGAACTCGGGCTCCCGCTGCGCGTGGATTCGCTTGCATTCCCGTGGGAACAGTGCTCTGCTGGCCGCGAGATTGACAAGTGGTTTATTCCCGAGGTGCTCGCGACCGATCCTGCGACGGGCCGCGAATACACGAATGCGACTTGCCGCGATATTGACCTGGTGCTCGATGCTGAAGGCTTCTGGCTTGCCGATGTCACGGAATCTCCGAATGGCTGTAACGACCCTGTGAATCCGGGTTTCTATCCGATTGACGATTTCCAGTATCTGGATTCTGCGAAGACTATCAAGAACCCGAAATTCGACTGGGACATTTCGGGCTGCAGGCATAATTACAGCTTCTCGATGAAGATCAATGCGCAGTTCAAGTATGTGAAGGGACAGTTCTTTGAATTCCGCGGCGACGATGACGTGTGGGTGTTTATCAATAACCGCCTGGTTGTCGACATTGGCGGTTGCCATAGCCCTGTCGAAGGCGCTGTGGACCTCGATACCCTTGGTCTTACCGAAGGCAAGGAATATCCGTTCCAGATTTTCTTCTCGGAACGTAACGCTACGGGTTCTAACTTCAAGATGCGTACTTCAATCAACTTGCAGACGCAAAAGACGTATTTCCCGGTTGAGAAATCGAATACTAAGGGAATCATTGAATACGAACTTTTGCAGTTGCTTGTCGATGAATCTTTGAGCTGCGATGTGTCTAGCGTGTCGAAGGTTGATACGGCATACGCACAGTCCGTGTTCCGCCTGGTAGGCGGTGGACTCCCTGCCGACGGTGTGCTGCTTGAACCGGGCCTGAATTACGGCGGTATCTATATCAGCGAAAACATGGCTGGATTCTCGATCGATACTTCGGCCTTTGTGAATTCGCGTACCTTAAGCCCCGGCCAGTATGTGTTGATTTGCTACTTGGCTGCAGACCAGGGCCAGTATCAGATGATTCCGTTTACGGTGCCCGAATACCCGCTTCCGGATATTGCGTTTGTCGATGTGTTCCATGTGACCGATTCGCTGGTGTTCGACCCGAAGGGTTATACGCTTCGCGGTGACGTGCTTGGGCTCGATGGTGGTAAAAACGATACCTTGCTTGCACATGTGACTTACCCGGATACGGTTCCGTTAAAGGTGGTGCTGTTGTACGGCTCAACGCCGTGTGGCAACATGCTTGCCAGTTCGAATGTCAATTGCGTGGCTACATTGAATTTGAAGACAAAGTATCCGCTCAGTTTCTTGGATGCAGACAACCAGCGCGTAACCACGATTACGACCGATTCTACGGGGTATGCAAGTTTCTATGTAGTGGGTGATTCTGCAACGGTCGATGCCTTCTTTACCATTGAAGGCGAAGGCGTTGCAAACAAGATTCATTGGACTGACATTCACTTCAAGGAACCGCCTGTACCGTTTGTTGTAAAGGCTGCCATGTTCGACGTGAATGGCGACGGTATTCCAGATAGCCTTTCGATTCCGTTCAACAAGGCGTTTGACAAGGTCGTGCCCGACACGCTTTCGTGGGCGTTTGGCGGCACGCAGTTCCATACGACAGCGGGTCAAGACAATATTAGGCCGCTCGTAGAACAAGAATCGATTATTACTTTGTACAATCCTGCAGGACTTCGCGAAGATGTATTCACTGGCCTGTCTGACCAGATTTATTCAGGCTCGCTTTTGTACCACTACACTTATACCGATGAAGACTCCTTCGAAGAAGTCAAGCTTTCGATGAACACCTTAATCGAAGATCATGTGGCTCCGATTATTCTGAGTGCGTCGGTGGAGCCGAAATCGGAAGATGTGAGCGTGGTGACCATCAACTTGAGCGAAGGCTCGAATATCAAGGCGCTTGATGCGAAGAATGCCTTCGTGTTCTACCGCGATTCTGCAATCTTTATGGATTCGCTGAACATTGTAAGCTGCGACAAGAATGCGCAGGGGAATGTGTTCAGACTGTACTTCCAGCGCTCCGCACAAACGACGCTTCCGGAAGTGGGTGATTATGTAAGGCTGTTACCGGGTGAACTCAAGGATCGCAGTGAAAATGCGGCACACGCAAACAATCCGAAGGTTCGCATTGTAGGCGACCAGCGTACCGATATCAAGGCTCCTGGTGTGGTAACGATTTCGGGCGATGTCGAAGAATGGCCTTATAGTGAACCGGTCGTTCCTGTGGTCGTGCCGATGAACAAGACGGTTAAAGAAATCATCGATAGCATCGGTAAGCCGGGCTTGTTGTTGAGCTTTAATCTTGGCGAACTGGCGACATCGGCAATCATGAATTTGCCGAGCGGAGCCAACAAGGATTCTGCCCTTGCGCTGATCAAGATTCATTGGGAAAACTACTACTTCTCGCACTTGGGAAGCTTTGTGAACAAGGCTGGCGGAAGTATCGCTTGTAACGATGCAAAAGTATTCTACAATGCCGCTGACCCAAGCAAATCGAACTGCTACGACAATCCGGGCAACCTGTTCTTTGAATGGGGCGCTCGTAGCGACAAGGGCCGCCTAGTAGGCACGGGTGCCTACATTTCCAAGATGAAGGTGAAAATCAAGAACGGAAAGGAACAGGCCGGCAGCACCGACGATACGTTTATGATCGGCATTCGCCGCAGCAGGCGTTAATTCTTGCTGGGGGTGTTGTACAAATCCAGAGTTTCTTTGAGCTTGGTTGCAACGCCATTGATGGTGTTGAAAATATTGCTCAGGTCAGTCTGGATTTTGTCGAAAATTTCGAGATTGCAGAACAGGTCGTTTCGATAAGTCTTGTTCGACTGGTAAAGATCGCGCAGCGAGCGTAGAATCTTTGCCTGCTGTTCCATTTGTGTCTGGGCTTCTTTCTGGCAGGCTTCAAGTTCAATACGCTTTTTCTTGGCGACTTCCGGATCGTTTTCGCGAAGGATATATGTCGGAAGCGTTGCGAAGTCTTCGAACCTGGTCGGCATGGAATT
Source organism: uncultured Fibrobacter sp. (assembly GCF_900316465.1). NCBI lineage: Bacteria > Pseudomonadati > Fibrobacterota > Fibrobacteria > Fibrobacterales > Fibrobacteraceae > Fibrobacter > uncultured Fibrobacter sp. Next base: position 5,134 of record NZ_ONDD01000030.1, read on the forward strand.
TTCGTTTCTGGCATTGTTGTTGCGAAGCCCGACGCTCTTGACTGCAGAATTGATAGAAATGGTGCAGCTTGATGTTCCGTGGAAGTTGCAGCGCACATTCTTTTCGATTTTGCGTAATTCGTTGTAGGGGTTGAAATCTTCGTCGGTTTCTACGTAATGCAGCGGAACGTAGAGCGGTGTCTGTTCGCCTGCCACCGTAACACGGTAGCTAATGCAAGGTTCGCCGTTGAATTCCTTGGTTTCGTACAAATTGTTAGAGCTGTTGCGCAGGCCCTTGACTTTGCGGTAAAGACTGTCGGCGTCGTAAGTCGTGGAGATGACGTTTGCAAGGTCCTTGAGGATGACGCTCTTGACGATGTCGATAAAGCTTTCCATGATGGAGTTGTTCGAAGTAGAACGTCCCCAAATCGGAGTGCCGAGGAAGAGCGTGTCCGAGAATGTCGTTTGGTTACGCCCGTTAAAGAAGGCGATGGTACGTGCGATGTTTGCAAGAGAGAGCCACTTGCTAATGGGCACGTAGATTGCATTTTGAATGCAAAGGTCCGAAAGCTTTCCGATGATGGCCATGGTCTCGGCAGAAAGGGCGACCTTTTGTATTTCATCGGCCCACTGCCTTTTTTCTTCTTCGGAAATCGTGTATTCTTCGGGTGCCTTGAAGTCTTCGCTTAGGCTGTAGTTTTGCAACAGCAAGCACAAGGATTCCGAAGAAAGATTGTCGGGCATGCAAATGGTAAGCGTAATTTCGTCAACGATGTCGGCGCGGCCCATGGCGTTTTCGGGGCGAACGTCGCTACTGAGAATAAGCGTGGTGTGCTTGCGCTTTTGCAAGGCGTTGCGCACGCATTCCTTGGTGGCATCGTCAATCGGGTTGAACCCCTTGAACAGGACTACGTCGTAGTCATCGATAGAGCCGGGGATTTCATGCGGGTGGCTGCCCATTTCGATAAAGCGGGGCTTTTTGAATGCCGAAAGCAAGCGGTTGATCATGAAGCTCTTGCCCGAACCGGTGCGACCGTACAGGTAAAATGGCTCGTCATTGATTGCGGCCAGGAATGCCAACTGGAGTCTGTCTTGCCTTTCAGGGAATTCCTGACAAAGAGCCTGCATCAAGTTCTGGATACGGTTTGTGAGCGTCATGATTTCTTCCTTCTTTCTCTGAAATATAAAAACTGGGAAAGAAATATGGAAGGGGTAGATAGGCTCAGAGCAGATTTTGGAGGGCTTCGGGAGAAATTTCTGTTGTCTGGGATGCAACGAAAATTAGCGAATTTACATTTTTTTGGATAAATTCGGCAGGGAGCCTGGCGGCGTCTTTTTCTGAAATCACGAAAGTATCTTGCGGACGCTTCTGGAGGATTTGTTCGAATTGGATGGCGAACGTTTTGCTGTGATCTTTAAAGAAGAACTTGCGCTCGATCTCGATTCCGAAATTTTGAAGGTCGTTGCAAAAGCGCTCGGGGTTTCCGAGGCCGCATACGATATTTACTTTTGTGCCGTTTTTGACAAATTCTTTGCCTGTCGCAAGGTGGTATACTTTGTCTATAACGAAGCGTACATCCGGGTGTTCGCCTTCGCATTGGAGCGCGTGGACCATAGGTGAATTTAGGTCGTGGTCTTTTGCTAGGCTACGCATTTTACCGCAGGGCCAGAGTTCCGAAATCTTGGTGGGTAGGGGTTTCCACTGCAAGAGAATGGTGTTTGCTCCGACCAAGCGACTGTCTTCGAATCCGTCGTCGCAGACGATGCAGTCGAACTTTTGCGAGTGGTCAAGTTCTTGTGCCAAGCGGTAGCGGTTGCGGGTTGCAAAAATCTGGATGCGCGCGTTGTCTGCAAATTTCTTGCGGAGCATGGCGACTTCGTCGAAGGCGTATTCGTGGGCGAGAAGTGCTACCGCCTTGCCTTGGGCAGCTAGGTGATTGCAAAGCCAGATGCAGAAAGGCGTCTTACCTGCACCACCGGTGCGAAAGCTCCCGACGACAATCAGTTTAGAATGCCGAAGAGGAGCGCCCGGCCTAAGGCAGAGCGCATGATGCAACAGGTACGCGGCACGGTAGCAGATGGCGGCGAGTAAACGAAACATGAAACCAGCCGACTGCGACTAAACCGCTACAGACAATGGCGTTTTTGCTGCAAGAACAAGTCAGCCAAAACGAGGGCTGCCATGCTTTCGACAATCACCGGCGCACGGACTGCAACGCACGGGTCGTGGCGACCGCGGGCGGCAAGCGTTCCGTTTTCACCACCGCGGCCCGCAGTCTTTTGTTCCTGCGAGATTGTGGCGGTGGGTTTGAATGCCATACGGCAGTAAATGGGTTCGCCGTTGCTGATTCCGCCGAGGGAACCGCCCGCATTGTTGGTGCGGGTGTGGTAGGCGTGGCCGTCAAAGTAAAGTTCGTCGTTGTGCTTGCTGCCGTGCATGCGGGCCGAGGCGAAACCGCTTCCGATTTCAAAACCCTTGCAGGCGGGGATCGACAGCATTGCCTGGGCGAGCAACGCGTCCAGGCGGTCGAACACCGGTTCGCCCAGCGCCACCGGCGGATTCTTGACCAAGAGGCATACGGTGCCGCCAATGCTGTCGCCGTTTGCGCGGGCATCGAGCACGGCTTGTTCCATCTTGGCGCTTGCGTCCAGGTCGGGGCAACGTACGGGCGAGGCTTCAATCTGTTCGAGAGTGAGCTTGTTCAGGTCTAAAGGACCGCAATCGACTTCGCCAATGGAATTTACCCAGGCGATGATTTCGGTGTTGTTTACCTGCTTCAAAAGTTTCTTGGCGACCGCACCTGCGGCAACGCGTCCGATGGTTTCGCGGGCAGAGCTGCGTCCACCGCCACGATAGTCCCTGAACCCGTACTTGAGGTCGTAGCACAGGTCGGCATGACCCGGGCGGTACCATTTCTGGATTTCGGCGTAGTCGTGGCTGCGCTGGTCTTCGTTAAAGACGGCGAAAGAAATCGGGGTTCCTGTGGTTTTGCCTTCGAAAACGCCCGAAAGGATCTTAACCTGGTCCTTTTCGTCGCGGGCGGTGGTCATTTTGCCCTGCCCGGGGCGGCGGCGGTTGAGTTCCGCCTGGATTTCGTTTTCGGAGATTTCGAGGCCTGCAGGGCATCCATCCAGGACCGAACCAACTGCCGGACCATGGGATTCGCCCCAGGTAGTAACGCTAAAAATTTTGCCAAAAGTGCTTGCCATGAGTCAAAATATAGATAATCGGCGTTTTTTCTAAGAAAATATCAGATAAGGACTTACCAACATGGCAAAGTTTACTATCTTTTACAAAGATTCTAGGAGTATCCTGTGAAACACTTTGGATTTATTATAACGATTTTGACCCTGCTGCTTTCTCTGGAAGCGGCCGCCCAGCGTTATAATGACTTTGCGGGTATTCCCTTTGGTGCCACCCGTGAGACCGTTATCGAAGAGGTGATGAAGCTCGGTTACGAGCCGTATGGTCAAAGTGGCGAAGGCGAACGTGTCGTCATTCCGGTATTTATGTTCGGTGAACTGCCGGTCCAGGTTGACTTTATTTTTAACAAGAACGACAAGTTCTACTCTTTTGAAATTCGTACCGGCCGTGTCGAACGCGCCCGTCTGAACAAGTCTTTTGAAGCTGTAGCCTACATGTCCGAACAGTTTACGCTCAAGTACGGCAAGCCCTCGGGCAACCCGGCCATTGATGAAACTTCGGCCCTGAAGGAAAGCATTTTGAACCTGTACCAGCAGTGGTTCTCGCAGAAGGTGCTCAACATTTACACCGGACTGGTGCAGAAGGAAGGCCGCTATTTTGCAGTAGGTGCCGTAACGCACCGCAAGCTCGCGACCGAAAAACGTTCGGGTTCGGGCCGCTCCTCGGAACGTGCCGCCTCCACAAAACCGGTATTCTAGTTTATCTGTAATACAGGGTAAAATTTTTAAAAGCCGACGAACTTCGCCGGCTTTTATCATATTTGGCCTTTGGGGCCAGCCCGGTTTGGGCTAGGTCTTGAGCTTGTCCAGAGCCTCGTTCGGGCCAATCACGAACAGCACGTCGTTTTCCTTGAGCACGTAGTCGGCGATGTTACCGATCTTGGGGGTGCGTTCCAGCGGGTCGCGAATGGCGATCACCTGGATGCCGTACTTGTGGGTGAGCGACAGGTCCTTGAGGGTCTTGCCGAGGAATGCGTCGGGGCAGGCGATTTCCACAATCGAGAAGCCTTCCATGAACGGCAGGTAGTCGAGCATGTTCGGACGATTGAGCCTTTCGGCCAGCGAAATGGCCATGTCGCGTTCCGGGTGGAAGATGTCTGCCACGCCGAGCTTTTCCAAAATAATGGTATGGGCCGGGCTACTGGACTTGGCAATAATGTGCTTGACGCCCAGTTCCTTGAGGTTCAGGACCGTCAGGAGCGAGGCCTGTAGGTCTTCGCCGATACAGCAGATAACGCTGTCCACCTTGGAAAGCGGGAGCGACTGGAGCTGCTTTTTACGGGTACCGTCGGCAACGACTGCCTGGGACACCTGGTTCGATATATCCTGGATCTTTTCGGGACTCGGGTCTACGACCATCACATCGTGTCCTAGTGCGGTCAAATGGCGGGCCAAAAAGTAGCCCGTATTACCCAGTCCTATCACTACAAATTGTTTAGAAGCCATGGCCTAAATGTAGTAACTTAGCCGACCATGATGTCTTCTTCGGCGTACCACATGCCCTGCTCCTGCTTTTTAGCCACTGCAGAAATCAGGAACAAGGGGCCCATACGGCCGACAAACATCACCGTACAGATCACAATACGGCCAGGAATCGAAAGATCCGGGGTAAGACCCATGGAAAGACCGCAGGTGCTGTAGGCGCTTGCCACTTCGAAGAATACCTTGAGGAACGAAACTTGCTCAATGGAGTTGCCGGCGGCCTCGGTTTCGAGCAACACGAGGGTTGCCACCACCACGACCACGATAGCCACCACGAAGATTCGCACGGCCTTATCGACCGTGGTTTCGGGAATGGTGCGGCCAAGAATCTGGGTCTTGTTGCGGCCCAGCAGGCGGTTAAATCCGAGCAGGAAAATCACGGCGGTCGTTGTCGTCTTGATACCGCCACCGCAGCTACCCGGGTTTGCACCGATCAGCATGATAATCACAAAGAAGAACAGCGAGCCCACGCTCAGGCCGGGCACGTTTACGGAGTTCAGGCCAGCGGTACGGCTGGTGAATGCCATGAAGGCGCTGGTTTCCAGCTTTTGGCCGAAGTTCAGACCCTCGAAGGTGTTGCTCCATTCGCTGAACATAAAGAAGAGAATGCTCACGAGAACGATAATCAGGGTAAAGCCTGTGGCGATGTGGGTATGGAGCGATACCTTGCGGATAGCGCGCTTTTTAAAGTCGAACAGGTAGCGGATTTCGGTAATGGCCAAGAAACCGAAGCCGCCGGCGAGCGCGAGCACGCAGGTGGTAATGTTCATGAGTGGGTTCAGCTGGAACCGTTCAAGTGAATCCGGGAACAGGGTAAAGCCCACGTTGCAGAACGAGCTGACCGCCTGGAACAGGCTGCAGAAAAGGCGGTCGTAGAGCTCCATGTCGCTAAACTGCGTAAAGTACACCACAGCGCCAATGGCTTCGAGCAAGAAGGTAAAGGGGAGCACGGCTTTCAGGATTCGGCCTGCATCGACGTTACCTTCCTGCGTGTAGTTTGCGAGGAGGGCCGACTGGTGGTTGAATCCCGGGTGCATACCGGCAAGCAAGATAATCACGGTAGAAATCGTCATGATTCCAAGACCGCCCGCCTGCATCAGGACCACGAGAACCCAGTTGCCAAAGGTGGTAAAGCTTGCGCTAATATCGATAGTGGTAAGGCCGGTAACGCATACGGCAGACATGGCCGTAAAGAAGGCGTCGAGTACGCCTACCGGTTCACGCTGCGCAAACGGGAGCGACAACAGGAGTGCCCCCAAAGAAACCAGCGCGAGGTAGCCGGACACGATCATCAAAATCGGGTTGCCCGATTTTTTCTTGACTTCGGCCTTCTTTTCCACGAAGTCAAACGCTTCGTACCTAGAACGTAACATGGGCGTAAATATAGAAATTAATCCCCATCTTGCCTAGGTTTTGGCGGTTTTCTACATTTGGGCCCGTATGAAGAATTTACGTGCCATTTTGATGCCGATTGCGATTTTACTCGGGATTTTGCTCCCGCAGGCACACGTGCTTTCGCCGTTAATGCCGTTTTTGATCGGTACCATGATGTTTTTGACGTTTGTGACGAAAATTCCGCCACAAACCCATGGTTACACGTTTAAAATTGAAATCCGCGCCCTAGTGGTGAGCCTGATTCTGGTGGCGGCTATTGCGGGCATCGTAAAACTCTTTGACCTTCCGCGCGAAGTGCTTTTGGGCGGTGCAATTATTGCGCTTTGCCCGCCTGCAAACGCGGCCCCTGCCATGGCCAAGATGCTCGGCGGTTCGGCCTCGCTTGCGTTAAAGATTTTCTTGAGCGGGAACCTGATTGCCTGCTTTTCGATTCCCCTTGTGTTCGGTTACCTGACCGGCACCGATGCGGGGCTCTCCGAAATCGCGATGAAGATTTTCAATACGATTCAGCCCATCATCAGCATTCCGCTTGCGTTTGCGCTTGGCCTGCGAGCATTCTACCCGGAGCTTGCTGACCGCGCCGCCAAATACCAGAAGTACACGATGTTCGTGTGGACGTTCTCGGTGTTCGTAATCTTGGCGAAGGCAAGCTATGACATCCGCGAAATGGGATTCACGGAACTTTGGAATAGCGGAAAGCTCCCGATGATGGCGGGAATTTCCCTCATTCTCTGCATTCTCCTTTACGCCCTCGGCTGGTATGTCGAAAGGAACCGTCGCCCGATTGAAAGTGCGCAGAGCATGGGCCAAAAGAATACCACGCTCGTTATCTGGATTGCTACTTTGTATGCAGGCCCCGTGGTGGCACTCGCTCCCACTTGCTATGTGGTGTGGCAGAACCTGGTGCTCAGTTATCTGAGCGCAAGGATCAAACCGAAATCCTAAATAGCTGAAAAAATTTGTTATTTTTCAACAAAATAGTGAGGAGACTGTTTTGTATGCTATTTCGATATGCAGGCATAGCTTTAACGTTGTTCCTTGCCGGTTGTGTCTATGTGACCGGTGGCGATAGTGAAGCTCCAGAAGAGATTGAACTTGCAGATTTGCAAGGGTGTTATTACAACGCCGATGTGAGTCACACGTTTAGTGACGTGTACCATTATGAACACGACACCAAAGTGGGCGGGACTCTTACGGTAAAAGATGATAGTGTCTCGCAGAACTCTTATTGCCGAAAGCTTTGCATCGAAGGCGATAAGATTACGGACTTGACTTTCACTAAAAAAGTTTTTTGGACTAGAGATGGCCTGACCCGGCTTTCTACGGCATACGCTGATTCCTCGACTGGAAAAGGAACCGCGTCGATTCTCGGGTACGATTCGGATGACGGTCATTTCTATAATAACTTGAAAATGAGCATTAAGTATAAGGAATCTTGCTCGTTTAATTACTCGTGTGATGATAAGTATTATTGGTTGACGTATAGCTATCTGTTTGAAGAACGTGATGGTGTGAAGTCCATTTACCATCACGGTCGTGTAGAGGTTTCCTCGAAGGAGTACAACGACTTATGCGCAGAATAGTTTTTGCACTCGTAGTCCTTTGCGTGGCTTTTACATCGGCCAATGCGGCTTATTTAAATGCAACCTTGCAGGATAGCCGTATCCAGGAATCCAATCATATTTACAAGCCTGGTGGAATAGTCGGTTTCGCCCTTGAAGGTGGCTTTTTCAATGAGCCCGAAAACATTGTCGATTACACGTTAGGAATCGGCATTCGTAGATTCGGTTATTCGCACTCCAATGGAGACAAAAGTGTTTCTCTTTGGGAAATTGAATTCAAGCCTTTGACATGGAGCGTGACATATTGGAACGTGATGCTTGAATTTTATTTAGGCATCGGCTACATTTTTGCGGAAAGCAACGTAAACGAAGAAATGGAAAAGCGTTTTGAAGGAACCGATGACCGTGGAAGCCACGGAACGATTGAGAATATCAAGGAAACGATTGCTATCAATTACGGTTACAGATTGGGGTATAGAATTACGGAACAGTTTATGGTTTCGTTAGTCGCCGATTACCAGAAACCTGGACCGGGCTGGCATTATGCGCATGACCCCACAGGACATTTCTTTGTCGGTGGTTTAGGCGTTAATTTCCAATGGAATATGCCGTGGTAGAATATGACCCATGCCGAACTTGTCAAGCGCCTGTTGGCTGAACAGGATTTAAAGTACCGCGACTTTCATGCGTCGCTGTTGCCGAACATCGACAAAAAATCGATTATCGGCGTGCGCGTGCCCACGATGCGAAAGATTGCGAAGGAGTTTGTGGATTCAGCGGTGAAGGGGGCTGCGAAGGGCTCTGCAAAAACTATGCCGAAGGATGTTGCGAACTTTTTAGACAAGCTCCCGCACAAGTATTTCGAAGAAAATCAGGTGCACCTTTTTGCGGTGGAACGCATCAAGGATTTTGACGAATGCCTGCGTCGTATCGAGCAGTTCTTGCCCTACATTGACAACTGGGCTGTATGCGACGGCAAATCCCCGAAAGCTCTGCTCAAAGATGAAACGCAATTCTTGGAACGCATTCAGGCATGGCTCAAGTCGAATCACCCGTACACGGTGCGTTTCGGCGTGAACATGCTCATGAATTATTTCTTGGACGAGCGATTCGACAAGCGTTACTTGAAATGGGTCGCGGCCATTGACGAAAATATTTTCGACGATTCGGACACTGGAGCCGCAGAAGGAAACGTGCGCGCAACCGATCGCTACTATGTGCAAATGGAAATCGCCTGGTATTTCGCGACGGCGCTTGCCAAGCAATGGGACGCCGCCTTCCCCTATATTAAGGGGCGAAAGTTTTCTGCATGGACTCATGCCAAAACAATCCAGAAAGCCTGCGAAAGCTACCGAATTACGGCGGAGCAAAAAGAAATCTTGCGTAAGCTGAAATAATGGCGCGTGAAGGCGCGAATTATACGCCGGCTTCTTGCAGGCGCTTTACGTGACAGTAGGCGAGTTCCTTTGTTTTTTCATCTCTGAGGTGCAGGCTGGAGCCTTCGCAGTAGCGCCAGTATTTGCAGTCCTTGCATTCGCCGATTCTAGCCCAGCTGCGGTCGCGCATGACCTGATAGCGGTTCTGCCATACATCCCACAAGTCGTCTTTGTAGATGTTGCCTTGAATGTAGTCGCCGCGCAAGCTCGGGCATGCCGAAATGCTTCCGTCGCAAAGGACCGAGGCGATGTTCACGCCGGCCCAGCAGAAGAACGGATTGTCGCGAACGACTTTCTCGTAGCTCCCGAGGAATCCTTCGCAGTCGTAATTCACGTTAATCTGGCCCTGCTTTTTTGCTTCGCGAATGAATTCGAAGGTTTGGCGGAATTCGTCGTTCGTGAGCATGAATAGTGGGTTGTCTTTAGCGCGGCCTTTGGGGAACACGTTCGAGACTCGCCAGCGCCTGACGCCGAGATTCACCAGCAGGTTGTGAATTTGCGGAAGCTCGCTCAAGTTCTTTTTGTTCACGCAGGTCATTACGTCGAAGGTCAGTTCCTTGACGCTTGCGGCCATATGGATCGCTCGTATGGCGCGTTCAAAGCTGTGGGCGTTACCGCGGAAAAGATTGTGGTTCGCTTCAAGACCATCGAGACTGATGGTGAGCGAGCGCAGGCCCGCGTTCATGAGCTTGGTAAAGCGCTCGGGAGTGAGAGCCAATCCGTTTGTGACCATGCCCCAGGCGTAGCCTCGTTTTTTGATTTCTTGGGCGCATTCTTCGAGATCGCCGCGCATGAGCGGTTCACCGCCGGTAATGACCACGGTGAAATTCTTGGGGTCCACATGCGGGGCGAGGCTGTCGAGCACTCGCAGAAAATCTACGCGGGGCATGTCGGGAATGGCGTCGGCAACGCAGTCACTGCCGCAATGCTGACAATGCAGGTTGCAACGCAACGTGCATTCCCAGAAAAAATACGTCAGCGGATGCGCCTTAATCTCGTTGTGGCGATAAAGGCGGAACGCTTCGAGCGCGAGCTTTTTCTTGAGACCGAGCTGCATTAATTATTTTCTTCCGGTGCGCCGCAGATATCGCTCGGGCATCCGTACAAGTCTACGGCGCCATCCAATATGTCGTATTTGGCACGGAATTCGGCTTCGTTGTAAACCTTGCCGTCGTCGCACTTGTAAGTGGTTTCTTTGACAATTACAACTCCGTACTTGGCGCAGACATCGCCGTCGCATTCAGGAGACTGTACCGTTTCCTTTGTTTCTTCTTTGCAGGTGACGCCGTCTTCACAAGAGAGAGTCGAGCCGGTTTTTTGGCAAAGGGGATTTAGAACGCCGTACTTAGGAGCAATCACTTCGCTGCTGGAACTTGCGATGAAGACGCCGTATTTGGGCGTAACGGGGTCAATAACGATGAAGGAGTCGCGAACGCCATATAGCGGAGCCGGCATGTCAAAGCTGCTGGAGCTTTCGGTGATATTCGGGTCGACAGCTTCAGAAGAGCTGGAGGTTGCCTCGGCTGCGGAACTTGCGGCCGGGTTAGCAGAAACTTCGGAACTGGATTCCGGATTGGCTGCTGTAGCACTGGAGTTAGGCTGCTCGACAGAGGAACTGGATGCATCGCCGGCTGTTGCGGAACTAGACTTCGGCTTGTCAACCGAAGAGCTGGATTCCGGCGTGCTATTGTCGTCGGCCGAAGAAGTGTTGTCGCAGCTTGCCCAGAAAAATCCGGTCAAGGCGAGGGCAATTTTTTTCCAGTGTTTGTAGAGCATATTAAACTCCTTTTAAAAGCAAAGGCTTATTTTATTTAATATATAAAATATATGCGATTTTGCAAGCAATGTGCGTTTTCCTGTGACGCTTGCAAAAAAAGAAAAACATTTCCTAAAAACGGCCAATGCGAGCAAAAAGACGACCAACGTGAGCAAAGAGCGCCTCGTATTAACGAGGCGTGGTTGCGAGAGTGAGGCGATATCACATTTTTTTGACTGAAATAGAGCCGAACGGTCTCATAAGTCCACATTTGACTTTTAGTTCCTAATGGAGTATATTTAGTAGCATGATGGGATTTGGACGTAAAAACATCTTTTCTTGCGCCGCGGTAGCCCTGTGCCTCGCGGGCTTTGCCTCGGAATCGCAGGCTCAGACCAAGGTGGTGGTGGACCCCGGCAAGCGCTATCAGGTTTTTGAAGGCTGGGGAACCAGTCTTTGTTGGTGGGCCGTAAAGGCGGGCGCCTGGAGCGAGTCGAACCGCAGCAAGCTTCTGGGTGCGATTGCCGACCCCGATACGGGTCTGGGCTACACGATTTTCCGCTACAACATCGGCGGCGGCGACCAGCCGGGCCATAACCATTTGGACAAAGGCGACGGCGGTGCGAATGTTCCTGGCTACAAGCCTACCGAAAAGGGCGATTTCGACTGGACGGCCGACCCGTACCAGCGCACAATCGCCATTGAACTTTCCAAGCGCGTGAAGAGCCCGATTTTTGAGGCGTTCAGCAATTCGCCCCCGTGGTGGATGACGAAGAGCGGCTGCGTCTCGGGCTCTAGCGACGGCAGCGACAACCTCAAGGAAGACTATTTCGACGACTTCGCGGACTACCTCTCCGAAGTGGCGCTGCATTTCAAGAAGGAATGGGGAATCACGTTCCGCACGGTGGAACCGTTCAACGAGCCGAGTGCTGGCTGGTGGAAGTCCAATGGCGGGCAGGAAGGTTGCGGCTTCAAGAACAACCAGACGAAGATGATTGTGGAACTCGGCAAGGCGCTTCAGAAGAAGGGCCTGTTCCCCGAGACTTCGGTGAGTGCCGCCGACGAGACGAACATTGGCGATGCCCTGAACCAGTTCAACAAGTACAGTTCCGAAGCGCTCTCGTACATGTTCCAGGTGAACACGCACAGCTATTCCGGCGGCGATAACCGCGCAAAGCTTTTCAATGCGGCGTTCGCGAAAGACAAGAAGGTGTGGCAGTCCGAAACGGGCCCGCTTCACAAGAGCGGCGACGAGAACATTGCGCTCTGGATGGCGGGCGTGATTCTTGCAGACCTGCGCGACATGAAGGCTAGTGCCTGGGTGGACTGGCAGATTGGCGACCCGGCCGAGAACTGGCGTAGCCTCGCGCTGAACCACAGCAAGCAGACATTCACGCCGAACGCCCGCTATTACATGCACGCCGCATTCAGCCGCTACATCCGTCCGGGATCGCGCATTATCGATAGCGACAACGGCAACACGCTTGCAGCGCTGCGCGAAGATGGCTCCCTGGTGCTTGTGGTGCGCAACAGCGGCTCTAGCGATGCCAAGTACAGCTTTGACTTGACCGCCTTCGATAAAATCGGCACAAGCGCAAAGGTTTACCGATTCGAACTGCCCGGCTCTCTGAAGGCGCTGTCCGACATCGCTCTTTCGGGCAAGTCCCTCTCGATGACGGCGCCTGGGCAAACCATTACGACCATGGTCATTTCCGGCGCCGAAGGTGGCGTCTGCACTCCGGATACAATTATCCCGTACGTGAAGGTGCATGACGGCGGCTGGAACGAGACGACCGATGTTCAGGTGAACAAGGGCGACTCTCTGGTCATTGGCCCGCACCCCTGGGAAGGTGGACGCTGGGTCTGGAGCGGCCCGAAGGACTTCAAGTCTACCGACCGCGAAATCCGATTCAAGAACATGGACGGCACCATGAGCGGCTACTACAAGGCGGTCCACACGAATGCCTCGGGCTGCGATGCTTCTGTAACTATCAAGGTGGTGGTTGATGACCCGGAAAATCCGTTCGTAGAACCGGATACAACTCAGGAAGATTCGACCACGGCGATCAGGAACCGCAACCTGGTAGACTTCGCAATCTGTCCGAATGACCCGATTCAGGTCTTTGACATGCAGGGTCGATTCTTGGGCAAGTCGCTCAAACTTGCTCCGGGAACTTACCTTGTTCGTCGGGGAATCCGCCTACAGCAGGTCCGAATCAAGTAGTTTTTGCCGATAATCTTGTGAAAATTACAAAAAGCTTACCAAATGAATAAGGATTTTGCTATCCTTTATTCATGCTTTTACAAACAACTGCTCAAAAAATCGTTTTTTCTGTCCTTGCTGTGTTCCTCCTCATTACCACAGGCAAGGATTGGTTTGACTTCTATTCCTGCGGTGCGGTAAGCCAGTGCCTCTCTGATGCGGGCACCCTGCAGCTCTACACCAAGTCGGTCATGTCGACCATGCTTACGGTGCTTGCCTTTATCACGGCTTCGAGCGCCTTCTCTGGCCGAGACGGCAAACTGCTTCGCGCGGCATTTGTGTTCTCGTTGCTGGCTGACTACAGCTTCAGCCTGCTCAAGGCAACCGTCGCTGATGCGGGAACCCTCAGCACAATTCTCGGAATCAGCTTCTTCATGGTGTTCCAGGGTATCTTGATTTACAGGCATTCCCGCAAATCCGAAGACGACAAGAGCATTCCTAAGATTTATGCGCTCTTGGCTGTGGCCGTTCTCGCTGGCATCGCCCTAATTGCAACCGGCACCTTGGACCTTACCGTGGCCGTTGTCGTGGTTTATGGCGTGTTCGTTATTACCTCGGTGGTTATGGGTATTCTTGCTCCGCGCAAGGGCTATTTCCCGACCGTAAACGCCAAGTTCGTTTGCTGGGGTATGGTCGCCTTCTTCTTTGGCGATGTGTGCGTCGGCCTTTCGATGGTCACGGGTGACGACCACAGCGCGCTGCAGTCGGTTGCCGAAATTGCAAACAACCTCATTTGGTGGTTGTATGTGCCGGCACAGCTCATGCTCATTCGCGCTTGCGTCAAACCGAAAGCTTAAATTGCAAATCAGCCTATATTAAAAAAGCACCCTTTTAGGGTGTTTTTTTTTGGAAATTTTGTCAGGGTACAAAAAAGGCATCCCTCACGGTGGAACACTCGAAGCTACTCACTTAAAAATGATAGCAGTGCCTCGGGGCTTTGTTTTTCGCGTCGGAGCGCGCCTAAACTGAACACCAAGAGCGACGAGCTTTAAAAATACTGTTAGATCGGGCGTTAATCCGTGGGATGCCTTATCCGTAATATAGACAACTTGAAGGGCAAAAGCAAGCGAAAAAACGAAAAATATTTTTTTGTCCTTTTAAAATAAATGATAAGTAAAGAATTCTTATCGTTGTTTGGCGAAATTAGTTCATAAAGGTCGTTTTTATACAAACGAGCCCTACTCCATTTTGGAATATTCAGCCTTCTGTGTCGGGAGTGATAAATTCCGTGACGTACTTTGCGACTTGGTCGCGCAAGTTGTTGCCGCGGACCTTGCCTAGCAGGATTTCGATGTCTTCGATGGGGGCTGCCATGAACGCTTCGGCGCTCCTGTACTTGCTCAAAATCTTGACGCGGGTCTCGTGACCCACGCCTGGCATCTTGAGCCATTCGACTTCCAGGTCTTTTTTGCGCTTGCTGCGCTGGTAGGTAATGGCGAATCGGTGCGCCTCGTCGCGGGCGTTCTGCAAAAGCTTTAGTGCCGGGCTGGTGCGGTGCAGGACGATGCTCTTGCGGTCGTCGGGGAACACGATCTCTTCGAGGCGCTTGGCGAGGCCGATGAGCGGTAAATCCTGATCGTGGCCGAGCTCCTTCAGAATCTGCATGGTGGCGTCTACCTGGCCTTTACCGCCGTCGCATACCCACAAGTCGGGCATGGGCACGCCCTCGTTTTCGAGCCTGCGAATGCGGCGGGTCATCACTTCGCGCATGCTGGCGAAGTCATCGACGCCTTCGACGGTCTTGATGATAAACTTGCGGTAGTTGGCTTTATCGGGGCGCCCGTTCTTGAAGGCCACAAGGCTTGCCACCGTGTTCGTGCCCGAAAGGTGAGAAATATCCACGCACTCGATGCGGAACGGCGTCTTTTTAAGCCCGAGGACTTTCTGCAGTTCAAATACGCTCTGGTCGATTTCGCTGTACTTCTGCACTTCGGCGCGCATTTCCACAAGAATCATGTCGGCATTGGCGCCTGCAAGTTTTAAGAACCCGAGTTTTTCGCCGCGCTGGGGCGTGCTGAAAGTGACCTTTCTCCCTGCCTGTTTGCTGAGTGCCGCTTCAAGTTCCTTGCGGTCATCCGGCAGCACAATGTCGGTTGCGATTTCGGCAGGGATCAGGGGCGCCTCCATGTACCACGGGAGCACCATCTGCCTAAATATTTCGGTTTCGTCGTCTTCGAGTTTGCATTCCAGCCGGTAATGCCTGCGCCCCATGAGTACTCCCTTGCGGTATTCCAAAATCACGGCCGCGGCCATGTCGCCGTTACGGCGGAGTGTCACCACGTCGAGTGACAAGTTCGGGTCGCTGGTGTCGGTCTTCTGGTGTGTGCCAGATGCCTGCAGCGCCTGAATGGCGTCGCGCTTTTTCATGGCGGTTTCGAAGTCGAGCCGTTCGCTCGCTTCTTCCATTTCGCGCTGCCAAAGGTCAATCAGGTCGTCGCGTTTGCCTTCGAGCATGAGCCTTGCGTTTGCAACATCCTTGGCGTATTCCTCTTGCGTAATGAGCCCCGCACACGGCGCACTGCAGCGCCCGATGTGGTAGTTGAGGCAGGGGCGCACGGGGTGCTTGGCCGGCAGTTCCATGGAACATTCGCGAATCTTGAACAACCTTGCCGCAATGTCGATGAGCTTGTCGATATAGCGCGAACTCATGTACGGACCGTAATACTGGCGGCCGTCCTTCTTGACGGATCGCGAAAGCGATAGCCGCGGGAACGGTTCCTTGACCGAAAACGCCAGGTACGGAAAGTGCTTGTCGTCTTTCAGGAGCACGTTGTACTTGGGCGTGTGCTTGCGAATCAGGTTCGCTTCTAGAATCAGCGCCTCTTGCTCGCTTTCGGTAATGATCCATTCGATGTCCCGAATGTAGGGGAGCATGAGCGTTGCCGCGCGGTGGCCGTTGTGCTCGGAGCCGTCGAAGTAGCTACGCACGCGGTTCTTTAGAACTTTAGCCTTGCCGATGTAAATGATTTTCCCTTGGGCGTTCTTCATGATGTAAACGCCCGGTCGGTCCGGCAATTCCGTCAGTCGCCGCTGTATATGTTCATTTACAGAAATCATTTGTTTTTTGTGAAAAAATTTAGTTATCTTAATAATGTTAAAGTTCTAAAACTCATTAGACGGAGCAAAAATGAATTTAGAAAAAATGAGTGTGCTTTCCCAGAAAATCGAGGGCGTCCTGGGAACGGTCCGTACCCTCAAAGAAGAAAATGCAAAAATCAAACGCGAACTGTCGCAGGCCCAGGCGATGGTTCAGGACAAGACCCTGTTGCTCGAATCGGCCAAGCATGACCTTGCCGACTGCAAGGCGGCTCTCGACGCCCGTGCCAACCAGGCGAACGCTCAGCAAGACATGCTGAACCGACAGACCACTCAAATGGAGGCTCTGAACGAAAAGACGGTGGTTCTTGGTCAGCAGCTGGTTGAAAAGGATGGCTGCATCGAAAGCCTGGAATCCAAGGTTCGCGAACTGACGAGCAATCAGGAACTACTGAGTGGTCAAATCAACGAAAGAGCTGAAACCGTGAACGCCCTCAATGCCCAAGTGGCCGAAAAGGATGCAACGATTGCAAAACTCATGGAACAGCTTTCCGAAAAGAATGCTCTTGTAGACAGCCTGAACGAACAGCTACAGGCTCAGAACGACGAAATTGCCGAAGCCCAGGAAAAGTTCAACCAACTGGTTGCAACCATCGAAAACGAACTGGGTACAGACATTTCTATCGATCAGGATGAATCGGCCGAACAGCCCGCAGAAGAATCTGTTGAAGAAGCGGCAGAAGATGCCTCGGAAGAACCTGCAGAACAGGCCGAAACGGCTGACGACCTGGTGCTTGAAGAAGTACCTACCGAAGAACCCACGGAAGAAGTGGCTCAGGAACCCGAAGACGATGTCCCGGCTATCGAAGTTCATGGGGCTGATGAAAAAGACAATGATCTGTTCGCGAGCAAGCAGGAGGGCTCGCAGACAAGTTTTTTCGGATAAGGATGCTGATGGACGATGATCCATTCGGCGTAGGGATTAAATAATGGCTAGCATCGAACCTTTGAAATCGGTAACCATTACCGTTGCCCAGGAATCCATTCAGATTCGCACCGACTTGCCCGATGCGGAATTGAATGACATCGTGGAAAACATTAACCATCGTTTTGAACGCTCGGCGAAATTCCAGATGGACAACCGCAAGCGCATGGCATTGCTTGCCGTGGAGCTTATGTCCGAAATCATGGAACTCCGCAAGCAGCTGGGTCGCGCGAAAAACTATTACGACCAGATGGAAAAGGAAGTCCAGAACCTGACGCTCCTCTTGGACGAAGGTGTGGACAATATCGAGCAGCTTTAACTAGTCTTATAAATTAAAAGAAAACCCGAGCGTTTGCCCGGGTTTTTCGTTTGTTAAAGGTTTAGGTTTATTCGGCTTCGGTGCCTTCGACGCAGCGGACGTTGTAGGCGCGAGGACCTTCGCTGGACTGGAAGTCCTTTTCGACACTGTCGCCGGAATAGGACTTGATTCTCCAGGAGGTGTTGCTGCCGTCTTGGATAATCCAGATGTAGCCTTGTCCGTCGTTCAGGCCGAATTCAGTGACCTTGCCTTCTTCGTCGAGCTTGAATCGTCCGCCAATGACCCACCAGCTATCGGGCTGGGCTGCTGCTGCTGCGGTGACTTCGTCTGCGGTCGGGAGACGCCAGCCCATGGGGCAGACTCTCTGAGCAACGCCATAAGTGTAGTACACGCTCTTGTTTTTGGCGCATACGTCGTTGCCTTCCATGTCTTCGCAGAAGCTTCCGTTTTCGGTCTTATACCTCAGGTTTTCTGCCATCCAGCGAGTGCCGGCGACCGTTTCCAGTTTATAGGATTGATTGTCGCGCATGTCCGTCATGGTGTTACCGTTGATGGTCGGCGGAACCTTTGCTTCTTCAGACATGCCGATGTCGATGCTGAGAGCAGAGGACGAGGACTGGAGATCCGGGTTGGATGTCATTCCGGCGTACTTGGCTTCGCACTCCGGGCTCCAGCAGAAAACGCCGCTGCTGTAGTTCGGGGTTTCGATTTGGCTCGGGTCAAGGTCTTGCTGTACGATGGAATCGCGGGTAATCGTTACCGTGCTGGGTTTTCCATCGCTGGACGACGGAGTCGGGTTCGAATTGCCGCTAATAGAGGAAGAGCTTGTTGCAGGAGATTGCGTTGAAGACGAAGATTTTCCCGCGTCCGGAGTTTGAGCTGCTGAAGAAATTGAGGTTTCTTCGGCAACCGGGCCGAACGGGGTCAAAATGTCGTTATCAGACGTACACCCCCAGAATAAGCACACCACACCCACACATCCCAAAAATGTAGTGATCTTTTTCATGCCTGTAAATATAGTTTACATTTCGGGACTTAACGAGAAAAAAGAAATTTACTATGTTTTAACCCACTATGTCGAACGTTGAAATCTTTGATACTACTTTTGCGATGACCATTCTCGTGGTCCTTGCACTCGTTGTTCCCACTGCCCTTTTGGTGGCAAACTGGTTCCTGCACCCCGGGAAAATCAAGGGGACCTCGATCAAAGGTACGTCCTATGAATGCGGTGTCGCACACGTTTCCGGTACTTCGGGCGAACGATATCCCGTAAAGTATTACATGGTCGCCATGTTGTTCCTGGTCTTTGACCTCGAAGTGGCGTTCCTCTACCCCTGGACCGTTCAGTTCCTCAAGGGCGGCTGGGACTTGCTGTTCGTGTTGCTCGGATTCCTCGTGATTCTTGAAGCAGGCTATATCTACCTGGTCAAGAAGGGTATCCTCAACTGGACTCGAATCCAAGACTAAGATTCGGGAAAGAGTATTCTATCTCAACTAAACGAGCGCGGTCCCATGGGGCCGCGCTTGTTTTATGAACAAAACAATTTTTCTACTTTATTGACTATGAATAACGCAACGCCTGACTTTAATTCGCAACATTTTGAAGTTGCCGGTTTTATTCGCGAAGTGTTCGGCTATATGGAACGCTTCAAGGGCCAGCTGTTTGTGCTGAAAATCGAGGATGACCTAATGAGTCACCCCCTTTTCCCGGTGCTTATGCGCGATATTGCGCTTTTGCACAAGGCGGGTATCCGCATTATTATCGTGCCGGGTACGCGTAACAGCATCGATGCCCAGCTCAAGGCGTGGGAACTGGAATCCACGTTCCATGCCGGCGTGCGTCTGACAAGCGAAGAGGCCTTGCCCCACATTGAGCAGGCTTCTCTCGGCGTTGCACAGCATATCATGAGCCACCTCACGGCAAGCGGCCTGAGGGGCATTCAAGGCAACTGGGTGCTGGCTCGCAGCATGGGCGTTATCGACGGTGTCGACTACATGCGCACCGGCCGTATCGAACGTATCCAGCGCGATATCCTGGAACAGCTTTTGGAAGAAAAGTTCGTGCCGATTATTCCGCCGATTGGCTGGAACAAGCTCGGGCACGCTTACAATATCAGTTCTACCGAACTTGCGACGGAACTCTGCAAGTACATGAAGGTGGGCAAGCTCTTCTTCATCGGTAACCAGAACGGTATCAAGCTCGAAGGCCTTGTGACCGGTCGGAACACCAAGTACCTGGAACCCACGGATTCAGGCGTTATTTCGGCTATGGACGTGGACCAGGCCAAGGAACTGCTGGAACTCAATTCCGACCAGCTCGACTTTGCTCAGATGGACTACCTGATGAATGCCATTCGGGCATGCGAAGCGGGTGCGAACCGTGTTCACTTGCTGAGCGGTGAATTCCAGGGCAGCGTGCTGCAAGAAGTATTTAGTGCCCGCGGTGACGGTACCATGGTGTACGCAAACCAGTACTCCAGTATCAGGCCCGCGAACATCGAAGATATTCCCGATATCCTGCGCATTATGCAGGACTACATCGACAAGGGATTCTTGGTGCCGCGTACGCAAGAAAGCATTTCCGAAAAGCTCAAGGATTACGTTGTCTACAGCATCGACAACAGCATTCACGGCTGTGGCGCCTTGCACGAATTCGAAGACGGCATGGCCGAAGTCGCCGGCATTGCTGTGGGCGCGAACTACCGCAAGTCGGGCATTGGCGACGCCATCGTGCGCCACTTGATTTCTGTGGGCCGCATGAAGGGCTACAAGAAGTTGTTCTTGCTCACCACGCAGGCTCTCGATTGGTTCTACCACTTCGGATTCGAAGATGGTACGGTCAGCGATTTGCCCAAGAGCAAGCGTGAACATTACAACCAGAAGCGTAAATCCCGTATCTTGATTCTTCCGCTGGAGAAATAATGAATACTCTTGAAGCTATCAAGACTCGTCGTAGTACCCGCAAGTTCCAGCAAAAGCCGGTGGAACTTGAAAAGTTGCAGACCATCGTGGATGCGGGCCGTTTCGGCCCCACCGGCGGTAACTGCCAGAGCAATCACTTCTTCGTGATTAGCAATCCGGATGTACTCAAGAAGCTTGTGGAACTGGTGCAGTCCGCCTTTGCCGCCATGGAACTCCGCGAAGACTTGTACAAGAGCCTGCAGAATTCCATTCGCTTGTCGCAGAAGGGCACGTACGTGTTCAATTACAATGCTCCTGTGTTGATTGTGGTTGCAAATAAGAAGGAATACGGCAACAACATGGCCGATGTCGCCTGCGCCGTCGAAAACATGATGCTTGCTGCGAACGAACTCGACCTCGGCAGTTGCTACATCAATCAACTCAAGTGGCTGAACGAAGATCCGGCGCTTCTCGAATACTTGCGCTCCCTCGGCCTTAAAGAAGACGAGCGCGTGTACGCCTCGGTTGCCATTGGCTATGCCGACACGGAATCCGGCCTTCCGAACCGCACGGAATCCCCGCGCATCGGAAACGAAGTCGTTTTCGTGTAATGCCCACAGGGCGTCGTTGTTCCTACCTATTTGATAAATCGTCCACGCTTTTTCCG
>NZ_ONDD01000031.1 GCF_900316465.1 uncultured Fibrobacter sp.
TCGAGAGGACCTCTCCAGGTTCCCGAAACGGAAGACCCGATCTTTGCGAATGCACTTGACCGCCTGCGCGTAAGCCGCGTGAACCCTGAACTTTTGAAAACACTGGAGGCAAACATGTTCGACCGTCATGAATACGAGGTTCTCGAAGCCGAAGCCTTCTTGAAGGGCCAAGCAAATGGCGCACGGCAGGAACGTGAAAAAAACGAAGTTCGCGACTCAAAACGGGCTGACTTCTTGCGTTCGCAGAATGTGCCGGAGAACGTTATTTCAGCGATGCTTTCACTTAAGTAGTCTATACACAAAAAGGTAGTCAAAAGGCTACCTTTTTGATGCTTGGGACGATTTATTAAAATTGTCCAAAAACCAGTCGCACGACACAGAAGCAATTAGTTAGCCGTTTCCGTCTTTTTTTCCTGCTGGCTTTGCCATTTTCTACGAAGAGTAGCAACGAGAACAACAGCGGGGATTGTCACGCGATAAGCGGGGCCTGCAATATCTACAGCGGTCCAGATTCCGGTCAGAATAAGTCCAATGGGCCCCGCAAGCACAGCAAGGCCTCTTGACAGCGTGATGTTTCCGGCTAAAGCGAGGCCTCGACCAAAGAGGAAATTTGCGACAGCGTTTGCCACCGTGAGAGCCAACTGATATGACATAAATCCACCTGCAACAAAAGCAAGCTGGAATGTTCCCAACAAAATTTCCGGTGTCATTGTTTCCGAGTTTGCAAGCCCCATCGTACCTGCGAGTTGCCTCAGTTCTTCTTCACTCATTTTCTTAAGCGAATCAGACAAAATCTTCATCAAGAGTTCATTTTCAATATCATTGACGCTAGCGTCTTTATTGAATTTGACCTTGACCCTGCTACAAACATCCGTCAGGACCTCTCTATACAAAACGCCCTTGCCACTACGGAACATGGTTGCAAAAGTATTTGCACCAAAGCACTGAATTTCAGCAGCGATTTCTTGCCAATACTGATGATGATCTGGTTGATGTTTTTTGTAAAGTTCGCTTTTGACAAGTTCTCCTGTCATGCGCTCCGCACCATCTCTGTCATGGATCAAACACAAGACAAGATCATTTAAATCGGCCGACTCCATCTGCCCCAAAAAAACAAGATCTTCATCTTCACGATATACCATTTTTATCTCCTTCTCACTTGACAAAACGGTCTATTAGCAATATAATCAATTTTTCTAAAAGGAGCAACAAAAAAGCCCCGGTCAAGCCGGGGCTACAAAAGCATTGCAAAGCTTTTCATCAATAGATGAAAAGCATCTCACGATACTTCGGCAGAGGCCACATTTCGTCGGGGACGACCTTTTCGAGGCCATCGACAACCTTGCGCAAAGCGGCCATCGCATCGAGAATACCTTCGTGCAGGCCGTTCAGGCTTTCTTCCATGGTAGCGATGGCGGCACTCAGGTTCTTGACGCCTTCACCCAGAGACTTCACGTACGCATCGACGCCGGGGAAGCCCTGGTTCAGAGCCATTTCGTTGGTCTTTAACGCGCTGGAGTAAGCTTCGACGACCTTCGGCAAGATGATGTTTTTGGCCATGTCGCGGCAGACTTCGCCTTCGATGTGAATGCGCTTGTGGAAATCTTCGACGTTGATTTCGTAGCGGGACTCCATTTCGCGGCGGTTCATGACGCCATACTTTTCGAACAACTGAATATTTTCTTCCTTGGTGAGAGCCTTGAGGGCTTCCACGGAGGTACGAATATTCGGGAGACCGCGGCGTTCAGCTTCGGCAACCCATTCGTCGGTGTAGCCGTTACCGTTGAAGATGACGCGCTTGTGTTCCTTCACGATCTTCTGCAAAATCTTTTGCAGGCCCGTGTGGAAGTTCTTTTCGTCAAGCTTTTCGAGCTGTTCCGAAATCATGTCGAAAGCTTCGGCCACGATGGTGTTCAGAACCACGTTCGGCTCAGAGCAGCTCTGGCTGGAACCCGGTGCACGGAATTCGAACTTGTTGCCGGTGAAGGCGAACGGAGAAGTTCTGTTACGGTCGGTGGCATCGCGCGGCAAAGCCGGGAGCATGTCGGCACCAATGCGGAGTGCACCGGCTTGCTTGCTGGACTTGGGCACGCCTTGTTCAATCTGTTCGATGACGTCCATGAGCTGGTCGCCGAGGAACATGGAAACGATTGCCGGAGGAGCTTCGTTTGCACCGAGGCGATGGTCGTTGCCGGCGCCAGCAGTCGTCATGCGGAGCAAGTCAGCATGGGTGTCGACAGCGTAAATGATGGCGCAGAGCGTGGTGAGGAACACGGCGTTCTGGTGCGGGTCCTTGCCCGGATTGAGCAAGTTACCCTTACCGTAAGACACGGACCAGTTGTTGTGTTTGCCGGAACCATTCACGCCAGCGAAAGGCTTTTCGTGGAGCAAGCAAACGAGGCCATTCTTGTCGGCCACATTGCGGAGCACTTCCATGATTTGCATGTTGTGGTCGCAAGCGAGGTTCACTTCTTCGAACATCGGGGCCAGTTCGAACTGGGCAGGCGCCACTTCGTTGTGGCGAGTCTTGGCCGGAATGCCGAGCTTCCAGAGTTCGATTTCCACTTCGTTCATGAAGTTCAGAATGCGAGCCGGGATGCTACCGAAGTAGTGGTCATCCATCTGTTGGTGCTTTGCAGGAGCGGCACCGAACAGCGTGCGGCCAGCTTGGTACAGGTCGGGGCGTTGCAGGTAAAAGCGCTTGTCGATCAGGAAGTATTCCTGTTCGGCACCGAGCGTGACCGTCGTCTTCTTCGGGCCCGCCTTAAAGCAGGTCATGAGACGGCGAGTCGATTTAGAAAGAGCTTGCAAGCTGCGCAGGAGCGGAGTCTTCTTGTCGAGCGCTTCGCCGGTGTAGCTACAGAAAGCCGTCGGAATGCAGAGCGTGGCACCGTTGCCATGGCGCTTGAGGAATGCCGGGCTGGTCGGATCCCAGGCGGTATAGCCGCGGGCTTCGAACGTAGAACGGAGTCCCCCACTCGGGAAGCTAGAAGCGTCCGGTTCGCCAACAATCAAGTTCTTGCCGCTAAAGGCCATGATGGCGCGGCAACCGTCAGGTTCAAGGAAGGAGTCATGCTTTTCGGCAGTGGAACCGGTGAGCGGCTGGAACCAGTGGGTAAAGTGCGTGGCACCGCGGTCCATCGCCCACTTCTTCATGGCGTGGGCCACATCGCCTGCGATACTCGGATCGAGGGCGGCACCTTCGTTAATGGTTGCAATCAGCTTTTCGCAGACATCCTTGGGCAAGTATTCGCGCATGGCGTCGATGTTGAACACATCTTCGCCATAGAAATCCACATTCACCGGACCGGCCGGCTTGACGGGCGCGGTAGGGGCCTTTGCGATTTCGTTGATGGTCTTTTTGCGGTAGCTTACGCTCATTTTGAACCTCTTTTTTGCCGTTTTACGGCTGTTTTTTAATTTATGGAAGGAAATTAGGAATAAAAACGGGGGTTGGCACCCGAAATTTACAGGTTTTGAAACAAAATATTTTACAATATTGTAAAATTATACTAGATTATTACAAAAATGTAAAACAATATGACCGAATCCGAAGAAATAGAACGGCTGAAAGCCGAAATCAAGGCACTGCGCAATATCATCGACGAAAAACCCGGCAAGATGGTCGGCAACAGCGGCGAAATGCGCGAGGTCTACAAGCAAATTAAGAAGTGCGCCAAGAACGACGCACAAGTGCTTATCTATGGCAACGATGGCACGGGCAAGGAACTCACCGCCCACACCATCGCAGAACTTTCCGCCCGCAAGGAACACCCCTTTGTCGTAATGGGTTGCGCAAACCTGAGCGAAGGCTTCGGCAACCCGGCGAACACATTCGAAAGCGAACTCTTTGGCTACGAACGCGGTGCATTCATCGGCGCAAACAGCCGCCACTTGGGCAAAGCCGAAGTGGCGAACGGCGGCACGCTATTTCTGGACGACGTCTCGGCGCTCAGCCCGAAGAACCAGGAGATTTTGCTGCGGTTCATGCAAGACCAGAGCTTTTACCGCCAAGGCGGCAATATTCGCCTACACAGCGATGTACGCCTGATTGCGGCATCTAGCAAGAATCTCGAAAGTCTGATGCAGCAAAAGCTTTTCCGCGAAGACTTATTCTACCGCCTGAACATCGTGCAAATCTCGCTCCCCGACTTGGCGCAGCGCAAGAGTGACATTTTGCTTTTGGCGGAGCATTTTATTTCGCAAGTGAACCTGAAGTACGGCACGCATGTGGTGCGTCTCTCGACGCCCGCGATTGACATGCTCATGAGTTACCATTGGCCAGGCAATGTGCAAGAGCTTGAAAACTGCATTGAGCGTGCAGCCCTCGCCACCAGCGA
The DNA here is from genome assembly GCF_900316465.1 of uncultured Fibrobacter sp. Classification (NCBI taxonomy): domain Bacteria; kingdom Pseudomonadati; phylum Fibrobacterota; class Fibrobacteria; order Fibrobacterales; family Fibrobacteraceae; genus Fibrobacter; species uncultured Fibrobacter sp. The sequence goes on from NZ_ONDD01000031.1 coordinate 4,341, forward strand.
CGACTGCATTCATTCGCACAACTTGCCACCCACCTTGCAGACCGATGAATCGGCCCGCAAGCCCATGCTCCCAAATCAGATTGCACCGCTGTCAACGCTCATGGACACCTACGAAAAAGAAATCCTGAGCGAGGCGCTAAAAAGAAACGGCGGCAACATGTCTGCTGCCGCACGGGATTTAAGCATTTCGCCGAGAGTCATGCACTACAAGGTGCATCGATTAAAAATAAATATATCAGGCTAAGAAAGGAGATCCCGGGTCGGTGCCCGGGACGACAAGAATGGGTCGGTGGCCGGGAAGACAAGAAAGCGTCGAACCCACAGTGGGTCAGCGCCCGGGACGACATTCTACCTAACATTCACCTGGACGGCGGCCTTGCCGACGCGCACGGTGTAGCTACCAGGCTTGGCAACTTCCACACGTTCAGAGCCGTTTGAAACAATTCCGCGTTTCACGACACGACCATCCATATCGAACACTACAATGCGGTCACCCACTTGCGCTTCTTCAATGTTGAACGCGCGAGAATCAAGCACCACATTAAAGCGGACAGTTTGTTTCTTGAAGGTCGCCACATACACGTCATCTTCAAGCACCCACTTGCTGAACGTGTAAGTCACCTTACCCTCGGTGTAATCCTTCGGCGTCACACTGCGCAAGGCGCGAGCAATGGTCGTATCGTAACGATCCGTGTAAATGATTACGATTTCGCCCTTTTCACCATTAGCGTCGTAGCGGATTGTCTTCTGGAACAGCGGATACAAGCTCTTGTTACCAGAATCCTTTTCACGCATTGCCTTTACGCGGTCGCCACGGCCCTTCGTCTTTGTATACCAGCCATTGAACATCCAGCTCGCATCAGACTTCATGACCGCATTCGGCAACTTCGTCACTTCGCCATATTTATACCCAGCAAAGTTCTCGACCAATTCAGCACCCTTAGGCAGGTGGAAATTAATCTTGAACAACAGGCTACCCGCCTTCACAAAGAGCGGTTCGTAAACACCCGTCTGCGTATTCAGAACAAACTTTGCAAACTCATATTCGTATAGTGAGTCAGCAGCCTTTGTCGGAAGCGGAATGACGGGATTATGATTTGCAAAAGCATCCTTGATCAACTTTTGCAATTCTTCGTCCGTTTTAAACTTGGGATCCTTGATAATAATCGTATCTCGTTCGCCAGAACCATAAGCCACAACGATTTCTTTCTTACGTTCAGACTTTTCAAAAATCGGTTCGTAGACAGCCAACGAATCAGACACCCACTTCAAGGTATAAACATACTTGTCATCAGCATTCTTGCTCGGAAGTTCAATCATCGGTTCATGCGACAGCAAGACTTCGCTAATCGCGTTGCTCACCAACGAATCCGATTTCACGGCGCTGAGATCCACCCACAAAGTATCCTTGTCTTCTGAGCCATAATGAACCTTGACAAGCTTGGACCAATACGGATACAAAGTTATGTCAGCATCAGTGCCATACTTAGCGCCAAAATCATATTCCTTGGATCCGCCATCAGACAGCGTCCAACCAGCATGCAAGAAACTGACCCTGTAATGTTCGTTGTAGTAAAGATACTTTTCCGACGAAAGCACTAACGAATCACCATGGGGCTTGTAATCAATTTCCACAGTTCCCATACCGCGAGAACCCGCTGCGTAAATCACTTCATACTGCATCGGGATCCATTTCGCATACAGCGTAAATGAGCCAAAATACCCCTGCGACACCTGGGTTGCCACATGCGAATAGTCGGGATTGTAGTACCAGCCATCAAACAGGTAGCCAACACGTACCTTCGGATTTTTAAAGACAATTGTTTCACTTTCAATCGTAAAGCTGGTGGGATTCGATTCATCGTTTTCACCACCATCCATTTCGTAAGTGATTGTGTACGTTTCAAGTTTCCACTTGGCGTACAGGGTGATGTTTTTCGTGATAGCCGTGTTGAAATCAAAGGCGTTCTGGCAAGCGGCCTCGGTAAACCAGCCTTCGAAAGTATAGCCATCCGCAGTCGGCTCAGGCTTCACCGCCTTACCATTCTTTTTAATCTGCTGAGACTGCAATTCGTTACCTTTTCCCTGCACATCAAATGCAACAGTATAGGTTGCATCGGTCGACCAAACGGCATAATAGGTCAGGCCCTCTTCGGCAACACCCAGCTGTTTCAAAGGTTCCGTCGCCGTTTTATCAGTAGCCCAGCCGACAAAATAATACACATCATAAGGAGCAGGAGAAGCAACCGCAACGACAGAATCACCGAGTCCAATTTTTTTCGTGGTAACACCCGGATTCACATCGTTATTATAATCAAACGTCACGTCAACTGTTTTTTTCCAGACCGCATACACAGTCCGTTGACCATAAGCCGTATCGAGGAACATTGATGTCACAGGAGCAGTCGCTGCAGGATCCATTGACCATCCCCAGAAAATACTATCTCCCGCATAAGTCGGAGACGTAATTTCGGCAGTCGTCACCAATTCTCCAAAGCGCAAATATTTAACCGTTTTTGCGCCTTCCGGGAAAGTTCCACCATTCGCATCGAATCTAATCGTATAAATAGTTTCGTTCTTATCGTTTTTCGAAACGCCCTGATTGGTAATGTGGTCCCCAGTAGACCATACTCCATCAGCTGAACAAGTAGAAGTAGATTCATCCCATTCACCATCGTTCAAAATGCACACAATTTGCAATTGGTTGAGTTCATCAGCCGCCTTAACACCTTCTGAAGAACCTTGAGCAACACCTTTATCCACATCATACTTATCGTAATAGGCGTTTCGAACAGTATTGTTTTTTTCAAAACGAAGGCCAATCACACCACCATCATGAGCAGTGGAATCGTTGATAAACTTTCCTCCGTCGTAAACACAGGATTCGACTTTGACACCCTTATCCTTGACCTGGCCGACAACACCGCCCACATAAGCCTGACTTCCAGAAATCTGAATCGAAATAATGCTCAAGTTGTTTTTTACAAGACCCGCGGCAGCATTACCCACAATACCACCAACAGCCTGTCCCTTACCGCTATTGTAGACAATGCCCGACGCATAACAACCTTCGACTGTTCCCGAAGCTTGCCAGGCGACAACCGTTCCCACGCTAATTTTATTCGCTTCACCAGCAAGAATCGAACCGATATCGGTTGCAGCCTTGATGTACACACTATCTAGAACAACATTCTTTACAGTTCCCTTATCCAGAGTAGCAATAAAGGCGATGTTTTGTCCATAGTTTCTATTGATAGCAGAAATATGTTCACTGCTGACATTCAGGTTTTTGATAGTGACATGATTTCCATCAAAAACACCACCATAAGACACTTCACCCTTACCCGCAGCAATGGGAACAAAGGGTTTATGATTCATATCAATATAATTCGCCACCACCTTCGCATTAAAAGTCACATTTGGCGATGCGTAATTTTTATCCTTCGTTTTTTCAGAAATCAACGTAATAGCATTGGAATTGTTTTTGAAGAACGCTTCAACATTTGCGGCAATCGCATCTGCGGCGCCATTCTTAAAAATTTTCGCTACGCTGTCTAGATAAGCATTCTTCGCATTATTGAATGTACTTGTAGAGTCCTTCAACTTATCCGTAGCAGCAGTATCTATAAAAGCCTGCATTTTCTTTTGGGCATATGCATTCGCGTTTGTCGTATCAGCAGCAGTCATCTTGGCATGCGCCAAGGAGTCTGCCGAATAGCCCTTGGCAATTTCCTTAGCAGCATAGATATTCACCGTATCAGAGAACCACGCCAGATTGGCCGCCGATTCAATCAGGAAAAAGTCCTTGCCATCGATTTTTTCCTTTTTGGCAGGAGTCTTGGTTACACCATCCCAAACATCCGCCCATGCGGACTGCACAGCCAACAAGAAAACAAGCAGAGCGAGCACTCTAGCAAGAGAAATCTTACTTGTATCCATAGATACCCTCTTCACTGACATCTTTCCGTTCCACAAAAACAAGGAAAATCTTTGATATTCCTTCTTGTCCTAAAATTAATTATTTTTTTTTACAAAGTCCATTTTTTTATTATTTTTTTGCAGAATAGCTATTTTTTACTTATTTTATGTAACGGAAACCCATTTTTGGGAGCGAGTGCACGATTATGACCATAATTCGTAAAGCTTTAACGATTTGCAGCCTATCCATGGCTTTCGGTTTTGCCCAGGAGTTCGTCGTGACGACAGACTCTGCCGCTGCAGCCAAAGCCGAGCAAGATAGCATCGCCGCTGTAACCACTACAGACACAACCGCAGTTCCTACGGAATCCCAAGCAGTAGCCGAAGCAGACAGTACAAAGCCTGCCGAAACCGACAAGGCCGATACTGCCGGTTCCAAGAAAATGCGCAACAAGATCACTTACGCCGACTACCAAGAAAAGGCTATACGTAAAGCGAAAAAACGCTCCAAGACCATGCACCACGGTTTGAGCCTTACGAGCGCCACGTACAACGACAAGAACTATTGGCACATGGACCACGACGCCACATGGGGTATGGGCATGGGCATGTACTACTTCTACAGGCACTATTTCGGCAACTACCTAGGTGTCCAAGGCAGAATCGGTGCCTTGTACCGCTATTCCCGCTGGACATTCGACGCAGACGAACAAGAAGGCAAGCTTTCTACCGGCGAAACGTACACACTCACGCACGAACTTGACCGCAAGTACTACAACTTCTCGGCAGACATGCCGCTGACCGGTAAGTTGGGTTACCACATCAAGGGCACCACCACATTCCTGTACACCAGTTTAACTCTCGGACTGACCAAGCCTATTTACGAATTGACCGACACCGAGAACAGGCTCTACATCAGCTCCAAGAACAGCAAGCTTAACAAGGATCTTTCGCTGATTGAAAGTTCCAACGCCAATCCGTTCCCGGCATACGAAAGCCACCAGACCAACAAGTTCTTCTACATGGACGACTGGGAAACGAACAGCTGGATTGGTCTCGGTATCGAAAGCAGACTTATCTCCTTTGAAATCCAGATGTTTGCCTTTGGCGGCGCAACGCAAAACGCAAACCACAGGTTCCACAACATCGGACAGGGCACTCCGACCTGGCGCATGTTCTTAGACTTTAGCATAAGGTAATCAGGTATTATTATGAATCAGAAAAGCTTTATGTTGAAATTCGTCACGATTCCGTTGCTTGCATTGGCAACGCTTCCGTTTGTTGCCTGCGGTGACAACCCCATTGAAGTTGAAGACAAAAAACAGGCCGAATATTCTGTCAATCTCGAAGCTCAGACTGCCTTGGATTCGCTCGAAAGCAGACGCGAAAGGATAGACAATTACACTTGTTACGAACAGACCAAGCGCTACACCGACAACTACAAGAAGCGCTGCGACCGTTTTATTGAAAAGTTCAGAGGCAACAGCGCAGACACCGTGCTAAGCCTGGCCACCGTTATCAAGATGGTCAAGAACGAAGACGATTACAACGACAAGGGCAACTACATCGCGACAAACGATGACCCGGCAATCAACTACCTGCAAGAAAACAAGATGTTGAGCATTACACTTGTCAACTACAGGCAGACCGTTGATTCCATTAGCAAGGACGAAAAAACGGGTGACCCCGAAATCCGATTCCTGGTCAAGTCTTACATTGATTCAGAGCCTTCGGAATACGATCCGTTCTCCGCAACCGTCCTGGACACGGTCGATGTTGACAAATGGTCCGGCGAAAAGAAGGTCACCATCCAGTTGCCGCGCGGTATCGACGCGATTGAAATCTGCCCGGTTCTCAGAGACAAGAACGAACACGACGATTACTACGACGACGAGGACCTGCTGAATGATTCCGACTGCATTCCGGTGAAGAACTTGGGATGGGTCGCCGAGAACAACCCGAAGCTGAACACAACTACGGGTGAAAAGGCTAGAATCATTTGGGAATGGTTCTTGTACTCGATTGAATAGCTAATTGCCTTGAGCGCGGCGAGCGGCCTCTGCGGCCTCGCGCATGCGCTTGCGAGCTCGCGAGCCGGGACGATTTTTCCCGATGGTGCGGTGCCCGAGCTGGTCCTGCGAATTAACCTTTTGAACGCCTTCGCCCTTTGGAGCGGGGCGTTTTTCGTTTTGCGATTGATTCTGCGGACGGTTTTGCTGCGGGCGATTCTTTCCGTGACCATGCTTGGTCTGATTATTGTTTTCAGCCTTCTGGCCGCCCTGACGATTGTTGTCGCGGTTTTGCTTGCCACGATTCTGTTGTTCGCGGCGCGGGAATCCACGGCCGCGGGCATTGCGCATTTCGCTTTCGGGCGTTTCCTTCTGCTGAGGCGGAAGCTTTTCGTAAATCGCCTTGTCGCCTTCGGGAATGCTGATTCGGGTCAACTTTTCGATAGCGCGCAAATCTTGTTCTTCGTCAGGGGCGCAGAACGAAATGGCGATACCGTCTTTGCCTGCGCGGGCGGTACGACCGATGCGGTGTACGAAGGTTTCCGGAACATCGGGCAAGTCGTAATTGAATACGTGCGACACGTCGTCCACGTCGATTCCGCGGGCAGCGATATCGGTGGCCACCAGCACGCGAATCTGTTCGCACTTGAAGTTGCCTAAAGCCTGTTGCCTGCGGTTCTGGCTCTTGTTGCCGTGAATAGCGGCACACTTGATACCCGCCTTTTCGAGCACGCGAGTAATCTTGTCGGCGCCGTGCTTGGTGCGGCTAAAGACCAGCACTTTTTTCATTTCGGGGTGAGCGAGCAACAATTCCTTGAGGAGCGCGCCCTTACGGCGTTTGTCAATGCGGTAGAGTTCCTGGTGAATGCGTTCAATAGGCGTGCTCTGCGGCGCCACCTCCACCCTCACTGGGTTCGGGCGCAGGATTGTCGCGGCAAGCTTCGTAATATCGTCGGGCATGGTCGCGCTGAAGAACAGGTTCTGGCGGTTCTGCGGCAACAGCGCCACCACCTTGCGAATGTCATGAATGAATCCCATGTCGAGCATGCGGTCGGCTTCGTCGAGCACGAAGAATTCCAATGCCTTCAGGGATACCGCCTTCTGGTTGATCAAATCGAGCAGGCGGCCCGGAGTCGCGACCAGAACATCAACGCCGCGAATCAGGTTGCGCTTTTGGCTCACGTCGCTCACGCCGCCGAAAATGCAGGCGGTCGAAATCGCCGTAAATTGGGCATACTGCTTAAAGCATTCTTCTACCTGAATGGCAAGTTCGCGCGTGGGCAAAAGAATCAAAGCGCGGCAGGTCTTGGGTGCACGGAATTTGCCGGAATCCAGCAACAACTGCAGAATCGGGAGCGCAAAAGCCGCCGTCTTCCCCGTACCCGTCTGAGCAATCCCCAAAAGATCCTTACCTTCCAACAAACTCGGAATTGATTTTTCTTGAATCGGGGTGGGTTGTTCGTAGCCGACAGCGCGAATTGCGCGCTGCAAAGGGTTTGCCAGGGGAAGTTCTGAAAAAAGCATATTAAAACCAAATGTAGAAAAAGGGAATCCCTTTTTATCAGGATTCCCTTTTTTCGAGAGAGGTTTTGGTAAAACGGATTAAAGCTTGACCTTAAAGGACTTGCCGCCCACCTTGACAATGTACACGCCCTTGGCTCCGGTATAGACCTTCTGCACGGCACCGAGACCGCGAGTGGTACGCACCTGGTGACCGAGGCTGTTGAACACGGTAATGCTCATGCCCTGAGCGCCACCGACCACGATGTAGTTGTCAGAGGATCTGTAGACAGAGAGACCGAAGTCGTTCTGAAGTTCGGCAGCAATAGCCATGCCATGGCAAGAAGGATCGAACGGATTAGCGTTGCAATCCACTTCGCCCTTGCTGGAAGAGGACTTCGGACCCCACGGATTCGTAGAAGAAGAGCTCTTGGCTTCGCTAGAAGAAGACTGCGGCGGTTCTGCGCTGCTGGAAGATTCCGGAGAAGGACCAGCACCTTCGCCAGCGATCACGATGTCACCTGCGTTCGGCACGGCGTCGAAGTAGATATAGCCGCCGTCAATCTTGGATTCGAGCTTGGCACCGGCTTGCGTGACTTCGGCCTTGGAAAGGCTAGTCTTCACCTTCAAGGTAAGCGGATAGTCGTACTTGGAAATGTTGTCCTTAATGTTGTGAGTCAGCTTAACCGTAGTGGAGCTGCCGCTGTTAGAAACGTCAACCTTGGCGGCCTTACGTTCCTTGATGTACATGGCAACGTGACCCATCGGAGCCACCCAAATGTCCTTGTCGTTCTGCTGGGCATACTGGAGGGAGCCTTCCATAGCGCTAGCATCGGTCGGAGAATAGTCAGCAAAGCCATTGGTCTTGCCCTGGAAACCATGCGTGAGGAATGCAACCCAGCCGCCCTGATTAACGGCCTTCTGCATATTGCCCTTGAAATCGCTTGTTCCCTGATTACCTGTCATGAGCGCAGAGGCTGCAGCCCAGTTGTTCGGACCGTCCTTGCCCATAATATCGGAGCCGCCCTTCCAGCTTCCGTTACAAATTCTTCCCACAACGTAATTCTGCAGAACCTGGGAGTCACCCGGACTATCGCAGTTCGGGTATGCTAGCGTAATACAGCCATACTTCTGCTGAATCTTTTGGTTGATGGTTCCCTTAGACGAACCAATTTCGTTACCGGCCATCGTTCCACTGGGGTGGCTGTCGCTATGGCTTGCAATTTCGTGACCGGCAGCGGACAATTTCTGAACACCACTCCAGTTGAGCATACCATTGTTGCCACCACCATTGGCCCAATTAGTGACGATATTGAAAGTCGCCAGATAACCGTACTTTTCGAACATGGGCAAAGCGACATCGACATCGCTCTGCGGGCCATCGTCAAAAGTGAAGGAAACGGCAGCCTTGCGGAAGCCTGCCCATGTGGCAACTTCTGCATCTTGGGCGTAAATCATTGATGCACCCATAAGAGCTGCAGCAACAGTCAATTTTTTGTAATCCATACTCGGACACTCCTTGCAATTATATTCACTCGCCCATAAATATATATATGAGCTATAAAAAAAGGCCCTTTCGGGCCTATATAGCGTTGTTACTTAAAACAACGAATGTAAACGAAAATATACGGCAATTTGGGTGGAAAAGCCGATGCTGATCTACATCAGCATGACGCAGGCGATCAAGCGAGTTTCTGGAGGAAATCCATGAACAGGTAGAGGGCGGGAGCTGCGAGGTAGAAGGAATCGCAGCGGTCAAGCACTCCACCATGGCCGACAAACAGGTTGCCGGAATCCTTGGTACCGCTCCAGCGCTTCAGGGCAGACATCAAGAGGTCGCCTGCCTGGCCAGCCACCGTGAGGAGCAAGCCGATAACGATAGCAGAGACCCAGTTGATTTCGGCACCGAAAACAGAGAGTGCAGAAGTGCACTTGGCCCAATAAGTCACCCAGGCGATAGTCGCAATGGAGCCTGCGATAGAACCTTCCCAAGTCTTTTTCGGGCTAATGCTCGGTGCAAACAGGTGACGACCGAAGGGGCCCTTGCCGGCAGCAAATTTACCGAAAAAGTACGCCACCGTATCGCAAAGCCACATGGATGTCATGACCAAAATGAACGGATAGCAATGTTCAAAGCCCTGACCATTGCCCATCATGAGCACGTTCATGCCACCCCAGAGGCCCACATAAAGCGGGGCACCCAGCTGCATCACGAGCCACGGGAACAAGTGGTCAATTTCGACCTTGGCGTAAGCCAAGCCAATGTAAATCGCAAAAATCACGAGGAAGGTCATGCCCACCACGTAAGGCACGGCAGGCATTCCAAAATAATCGCCCTTCGAAAGAGCCCATGCCAAAGTAAGGGCTAAAGAAGAGGCAAACGAAAGGTAGCGGGTATCGGGGCCCTTATACATTTTGCAAGCCATGCCGGCCCATTCCCAGGCACCGACACCGGCCAAAAAGCACATTAACCCTATACGGCTGTAGTCAGAGAACCACAGCAAAAAGAATACGATAGGAATGGCGACAACCGCCGTAATTACACGCTGCGCAAGATTACTCATGCAACACCTTTCCAAAACGTCTTTCTCGAGTATTGAAGAACTCGACGGCCTTCAAGAATTCTTCCTTGGTAAAGTCGGGCCACAGCGTATCGGTTACGTAGAATTCGCTGTAAGCGGCCTGCCAAAGCAGGTAATTCGAAAGCCTGAACTCTCCCCCGGTACGAATCACGAGATCCGGATCGGGAGCTCCTTTTAAATACAAATTCTTAGCGAAGAGCGTCTCGTCGATATCTTCAACCTTGATTGCCCCGGACGCCACTTGCGCGGCAATGGAACGCGTCGCTTCGACAATTTCTTGCCTGCCACCATAAGAGATAGCGAGGTTCAGCTGCATGCCCGTGTTGTTCGCCGTCTTGTCGATGGCGGACTGCAGACTTGCGCGCGGCTTTTCTGGCAAACGGTTCATGTTGCCAATCACTGTAAGCTTCACGTTCTTTTCCATGAGGTCGGGAATTTCCTTGACAACCATCTCGATCAAGAGGTTCATCAAGTAATCCACTTCCTTGCTGGGCCTGCCCCAGTTTTCGGAACTGAACACATACAACGTCATGTGTTCAAGTTTCAGGTTCACGCCCACTTCGACGGCATCAATCGTCGCCTGGGTGCCCTTGCGGTGTCCGAGGAAACGTTCAAGACCGCGGCTACGGGCCCAGCGCCCGTTGCCATCCATGATAATCGCTACATGTCTAAGCTGATTTGCCACGCAAACCCCGGACTACACCTTGAGGATGTCAGCTTCCTTTTCAGCGAGGAGGCTGTCGATCTGGGCAATAGCCTTGTCGGTAGCCTTCTGGATTTCGTCCTGCTGCTTCTTGACTTCGTCTTCGGGCAGTTCCTTGTTCTTCTTGAGGGCGTCGTTAGCATCGCGGCGGATATTGCGGATTGCCACACGACCTTCTTCGGCATGCTTGCGTGCAATCTTTGCGAGTTCCTGACGGCGTTCCGTGGTAAGAATCGGAAGGCTCACGCGAATGCAGTTGCCGTCCTTCATCGGGGTAAGGCCGATGTTTGCAGCAAGGATAGCCTTTTCAATCGGGTCGACCATGGTCTTTTCCCACGGGGACACAAGCAGCATGCGCGGTTCGGGCACAGAAACCTTAGCCACCTGGGAAATCGGAGTCGGCGTACCGTAGTAGTCGATGCGCACGTCGTTCAGGATAGCGGGGCTAGCCTGGCCTGCGCGGATCTTCGAGAATTCACGTTCGGTGGCCTCAATGGCCTTGTTCATTTTATCAGAATAATCTGCCATAATTTTTTGCGTGTTAAAAGGTTTTACTTACCAGTTACTAGTTGCGAAATATAGATAATTGAAAATGTAGGCGTAAAATAAGTAGTGTTTTTGTAAGAGAAAATTCTAAATTTGCCACCATGCCTACTAAAAAGCCCAAAGTTTTCGTTGTCCATTTAGGATGCGCCAAGAACCAGGTCGATGCAGAAAACCTAGTCGGCGAGATGTTGCACGCCGGCTTTACCACCTGCAACACAGCCGCCAAGGCAGACTACATCCTGGTGAACACTTGTGGATTCATCGAAGCTGCCAAGGAAGAATCCATCAATGCGATTCTCGCACAAATTAACGGCAAAAAGCCCAAGCAGAAGCTGATTGTATCGGGCTGCCTTTCGGGCCGTTACGGCGAGGAGCTGGTGAAGGAACTCCCTGAAGTCGATTACTGGGTAGGCACTTACAAACCGGGCGAACTTTTGAAGAAGATGGGTATCGTGGCACCGCAAACTTGCAACGCCGAAAACCTGCCTCGCATGAACCTGGGCGGATTCAGGCACCACGCCTACCTGAAGATTGCCGAAGGCTGCAACCGCCGCTGCGCCTACTGCGCCATTCCGCTCATTCGCGGCAAGCAGGTTTCCCGCAGCATCGAAGACATTGTTGAAGAAGCAAAAGAACTTGAAGCGCAGGGCGTCCAGGAAATCACGCTTATCGCCCAGGACACGACTTACTTTGGTCGCGAAAAGGGCAAAAAGGGCGGCACGCTCGCTCAGCTTTTACGCGCCATTCTCGACAACACGAACATTCCGTGGATTCGCACGCTTTATTGGTACCCGATGTTCGTGGACGACGAACTTCTGGACCTGATGGCAAGCGAGCCGCGCTTGGTGAAGTACGTGGACATGCCGATTCAGCATGCGAGCGACAACGTGCTCAAGAACATGAAGCGCAATTACCGCAAAAAGGAACTCGTGGACATTCTGCACAAGATTCGCGAGCGCATTCCGGGCGTTACGCTTCGCACCACGGTACTTGTCGGATTCCCCGGAGAAACCCACGAAGACTTTGAAGAACTGATGGAACTCTTGGAAGACATCCAGTTCGATCACTTGGGCGGTTTCGTATTCAGCCCCGAAGAAGGCACCCCCGTGATGGAGATGGACTTGCCTGCAGTCGACGAAAGCGAAGCCCGCGCAAGGCTCGACGCCGTAAACGATTTGCAAGAAGAACTGGATGCCGAACACGCCGAAGCGATGATCGGAAAGAAAGTCCGCATTATCATTGACCAGGTTGCCGAAGAAAGCGAATACCATTTCTACGGACGCACCGAAGGCAACTCCATGGAAAACGACGATATCGTGAAGGTGCTCGAAGGCGATGCCGACGTAGGCGAATTCCGCGACGCGCTCGTGGTAGACGCCGAACCGCATGAATTGATAGTTAAGTTGGTTTAATTTACTATCTTTGATTCGCTCGCCCTTGTAGCTCAGTTGGATAGAGTGTCAGCCTCCGAAGTTGAAGGTCATGCGTTCGAATCGCATCAAGGGTATAAAAAAAGCTCCCTGCTGGGAGCTTAATTTTTTTGAAAGCCGTAAAAGGAGATTCCGCATCAAGTGCGGAATGACAATCCGGACTTAGCGACCGGCGACGCCAGAGCGGGCTCTAGCCTTTTCACGTTCGCGGCGACGCTTTTCAGTGTCATCCGGGAAGAGTTCCGGGAGAGCATAACCGATAGCGATACCGAACACAATACCCGTCTTGCTCATGCCCTTCGGGTCCACCACACGGGAACCCCATTCACCCGTTTCACCGTCAGCCAGCCAAATGTTCTGATAGTTGCCTTCCAAGTCCTTCATCGGAGTTTCGAGCTTACGGAAGCTCGGGTTATCCGTTTCCTGGTCGCCCTGACCGGTGCTTGCATAATAGGTCTTCGGGGTCTTTGCAAGCTTCGGAGCATAGTACATACCGATAGAGAACTGCAGGTAGTACCATTCGTTGGTCAGGTAGGTAATAAGAGCGTCGAACTGGAAACCGTCCACCTTAATCAAAGCACGAGTCTTGCTTTCGTCGGGAACGATATCATGGTCAAAGTACACAGTACCATAAGACACAGACAAGCCCAAATGGAGCGGATTCTTGGGGAACAAGTAGTAGTTAAGGCCAACCTTATAGCCCGTACCACCTTCGAGATCCCATTCATCAAAGTCGTTGTCGGTACCCTTCGGCAAGAAACCGAAAGAACCGTACAGAGCCACATGGAACGGCAAAATGTATTCAACGCCAGCGCCCAGGCCCATGCCCATACCGGTTTCACCCATAATCGGGTAACGGGAACCCATACCGATCTGGAAAATCAAACGATTGCGCAACCAGTCACGACGGCGTTCAGAGTTTGCATATTCGTCCTGACGCTGTTCTTCTTCAAACTTCTTGCGTTCGGCCATTTCACGGCGCTGGGCAGAGTTAATACCGACGTCATAGACTTCCTCTTCTTCATTCTCATCGCCGGTAGCCATGGTAGCACGCGGAGCGGCATCACCATCATCTTCTTGGGCAGAGGCAGGGGCGGAAACGAAGCCTTCGTCGTCCTCGTCAAAGTCGTCTTGTGCCCAAGACATGAAGGCGGTTAAGCATAAAGACAAAAGTACTTTCTTAAACATGAAAAAGCCTCAGATTATATAATCGCATTTGCGAATATAACTTTTAAGTGCGCAAATCGCACGAAACTTAATGTAAAAAAAGCAAAAAACACGCTTTTCGAAGGGATTTTTACCATTATTTGGCCTCAAGCAATTTCGCCTTGATAGAACCAAGCGCGATTTCGCACTCCATAAGCACCGGAATACGGCGTTCGTCATCGGTCAACCAGATAAAAATGCGGCCTTTAGACACGAAAATGCCATCGCCATCGAGAACGGGTTCCACTTTAACGCAGGGAACTTCGCCAAGTACGCTCTTGATGGTTTCGCGACCATGCACAATGACCTTAAGTTCGTAGCGTTTTTTGCCACTCACCGCCGAAAAACGGGAGGTCTCGCCCACCTTGAGCGGGAGTGTACGCACCAGGTAAAACGCCGACATAATGCTGTGTTCTGCACCCTGGATCGCGACTGCCGTATCGGCAGAGCGCTTGACCTTGCGGGTTTTCATGTCGGTGAACACGGTGTCCGAAAGCCAGGCTTTTTCGCCCTTGCGGTCAAAGCGGATAACGGAGGTATTGTGGAACGTGCCTTCGTGCAGGCGCTTGCGGAAAACTTCGGTCATTAAACCCTTGTTGCGTACGCGGGTGTAGACCGTATCGTTTACCGGATAGATTTTGTTGATGGTCTTGTTGCCCGTCGCATACGTCAAGAATTCGGTCTTGCCGTCTAGAGTCGGGCGAACTTCGAGCGTCGCAGAACCTGCCGTAATGAATCCCCAACCGAGGCTGAAAGTCAGCTTTTCGCCCTTCATCCAAGGAGCTTTCACTTCGGGCAAGTTCGGTTCGCCCGCGAAACATACAGCAACAAAGACCGCCACAAGCGCGGCGATCTTGAAGCTGAGCTTTGTACTATTCCTAACCACTCTCAATTAGCCTTCGATGTCTCCGAGGCTCTTGCGGTAAGCAATGAGCTTTTCGCGGACTGCGGGGTCTGCGAGGGCGACGATGTGGGCGGCGAGGTAACCGGCATTCTTGCCGTTGCCGATGCCGACCGTTGCCACCGGGATTCCCGGGGGCATCTGCACGATAGAGTGCAGGGCATCGACGCCGTTGAGCGGGCCGCCGGCGCAGGGCAGACCGATAACGGGAAGGATGGTGTGCCCTGCGAGCACGCCCGGGAGGGCTGCAGCGAGGCCTGCGACACCGATGAGGACCTGGAGGCCTCGCCCGGCGGCTTCGCGAGCATACTTCGCGGTCGCATTCGGGGTGCGGTGTGCGGAGAGGATGTTGAATTCCCACACGATGCCGAAGCTGTCGAGCACAGCGGTGATTTTATCTACAGTTTCCTGGTCGGACTTGCTTCCCGCAACGATACCGACCTTTGCATTTTCTTTCAAATCCATTTTGTTACCTCTTATTTCGCCATCTTGGCGAGACGGGCCAAACCCTTCTTACCGATGTCCTTGCGGTAGAACTTGCCTTCGAACTGAACCTTCTCGGCAGCTTCGTAAGCGATGTCGAGAGCAGCCTGGAGCGTTTCGCCATGGCCCACCACGCCGAACACGCGGCCACCGTTCGTGACCAGCTTGCCGTCCACCATCTTGGTACCGGCATGGAGCACCTGGGCGCCGTTCTTTTCGGCTTCTTCAATACCCGTGACGACCTTGCCCTTTTCGTAGGAGCCCGGATAACCGGCGCTGGCAAGCACGACGATTGCGGAGCTGCCCTTCGGAGCCTTCGGGGCACCGAGCTTGGCGAGTTCGCCCTTTTCGGCAGCGTCGAACAAGGCGAGCACATCACCGTCGTAAAGCGGGAGCACAATCTGGCATTCGGGGTCGCCGAGGCGGCAGTTGTATTCCACGACCTTCGGGCCCTTCGCAGTCACCATGATGCCCACGTAGAGCACGCCCGTGTAGGGCTTGCCTTCGGCGGCCATGCCCTTGAGGGTCGGTTCGATAATCGTCTTCTTCACTTCGTCGAGGAGAGCGTCCGTCACGACCGGAGCCGGGCTGTAAGCGCCCATGCCACCCGTGTTCGGACCCTTGTCGTCGTCAAAGACGCGCTTGTGGTCCTGAGCAGAAGAGAGAATCACGTAGTCCTTGCCGTCGCAAACCACGAAGATGGAGGCTTCTTCGCCGTCCATGAATTCTTCAATCACGACCGTCTTGCCGGATTCGCCAAACACGGCCTTGTCGCCGAGCATTTCCTCGACAGCGTCGTTTGCTTCCTTGTCGGTCATGCAGACGATAGCGCCCTTGCCCGCAGCGAGGCCCGACGCCTTCACCACGATCGGAGCCGGGTGTTCGGCGAGGAACTTCTTCGCGGAGGCGAGATCGGTGAAGGTCTCGAAGGCTGCCGTCGGCACGTTGTACTTCTTCATGATATCCTTGCTGAAGGCCTTGGAGCCTTCGAGCGCGGCAGCAGCCGCAGTCGGGCCGAAAGCGCGGAGCCCGCGACGGCGGAATTCATCCACTACGCCAGCGACCAGCGGAATTTCGGGGCCGATGACCGCGAGGTCAATCTTTTCGGCTACGGCGAGGTCAGCGATTGCCTTCGGGTCGGCCACATCCACCGGCACGCACTTGCCGAGGTTAGCCATGCCCGGGTTGCCCGGAGCGCACACGAGAGTGTCGCACAGCGGCGACTTCTTGACTGCAAGAGCGATGGCATGTTCGCGACCACCGCTACCAACGACGAGAATATTCATAAGCGAGTCCTTTACTGTTACGGAAGGATAATTTAGAAAAATGCATTATAAGAAATTTACCAACATACAGAATAATGTATAATTAGAGTTATCCAAGCCCCTCAACACGTCACCTCTGGAGGAAATATGAAAAGAACTCGTTACTGGGCCCTCGCAATCTTATCCATTATCGCCATATCAATTTGCGGCTGCGCACCAGCAATATCCTATCATGCTCTACCCAGCATTTCCCAAGAAGCAACTTCAGCCCCCGAAGCATTTGTTTTGCTCGCTGTTGACGACCCTAAAAACTATGACGTCGTTCACAATGCGATTGGCATCAGAAACGACAGCCTATATTTTGAATACAACATCTACAAGAAAACAGATGACAGTCAAGAATACCAAAAGTACGAAACCATTCACCTGCCAACAGAGCGCTATAATTTCAAAGCAAAATTTTTTCCATATCGAGATAGAAACGGGACCATTAACGACCGCTATATAATTAAGCCGGTTGCTAATAACGAAGAGTTGGAAGCCATTCCTTTGACTTATTACACAACAGATTCTGCCTACTATACACAAATTGAGCATAGTCCTATAGAATCTTCCGAAGGAAATATACGGCTCTACCGTCTAATTCTTTTTGTTGAAAAAAACTCAAAATAAATAGTGCAGCTTCTTGCTGCATTTTTTATTAAAAAGCCCAGTACATGCCCAGGGCCCCTAAAGCAGTTATACCTAAGCCACCACCAAGCATCGCGCCACCATTATCACCCCCGTCCTTGAGTTCCTTTGCCCCTAATACGCTCCATACAAATCCAAAAACAACGACGAAGTACGAAATCACACCCACAGCGGGTTTAAACACGCTAGGATCAGCCTCCGATCTCTCATTATAGTCAAAATCACTGGAGGTCATAGTACCTTCGTATTCTTGCATTGACAAAACCAACGGAGGATTAAACGGCACAGCAAAAGAACTCGTCGCCACCAACGAAAGAGTCAAAAGGAATACTGCTAAAAACTTCATTTATTAGAACCTTCTCGAATGTTTGCAGTATTCTTCATATTCTTCGCCGAAGTCGCGGCGGAGGCGTTTTTCTTCGCTTAGCACCTGCACCATCATGATGGCAAAGAAGGCGACGAATACAACGCACGATTGCCAAGTCCACAGCCACACGGCGGCACCCACGAGATAAACGAGGGTTCCTGTAAGCATCGGGTTGCGGTTAATCTTGTACGGGCCTTCAATCATCAGATGCTGCGTACGCGGGGCCACTTC
Source organism: uncultured Fibrobacter sp. (assembly GCF_900316465.1). NCBI lineage: Bacteria > Pseudomonadati > Fibrobacterota > Fibrobacteria > Fibrobacterales > Fibrobacteraceae > Fibrobacter > uncultured Fibrobacter sp. The sequence goes on from NZ_ONDD01000031.1 coordinate 22,172, forward strand.
GTGGCCGAAAGCATCCATCGGGTTTCCTTTGCCACGATTGCGCATGTAGACGATAGTCCAAATACTCAGCACAAGACCCACAAGTATCACAATAGGCGCCACAATGCAACGCCATGTATCGACCGGCCAAAGCGTGGGCATGCCAGACGCAAGCCACATGATTGTCGGAATCAAGGCAACAAAAAGAACTCCGCCTAGCAAGTAACCAACGAAATCTCTTATACGTTTCATAATTGTTCTCTCCTGATTTTGATATAACATAATTTAAAAAACACAGATGAATACAGGCTTATTTCCATCAGAACATTCTGCGCTTTTATCGGGAATCATTGTATATTTAAGGCAGACATTCAACCGCGAGACACATATGGAAGAGACTTTCAAGACTAAAGGCGTTTGCGCAACGACGATTCAGTTCACGCGTGATGGCGACAAAATCAGAAACATCCGCTTTACGGGCGGATGCAACGGGAACTTGAAGGCAATCGCAAAGCTCTGCGAAGGTATGAGCGCCGAAGATATCGCGGCAAAGCTCTTGGGCAACACCTGTGGCGGGAAGCCGACTTCGTGCGCCGACCAGCTCGCCCGCGCCGTCCTCGGGAAAGAAGCGTAATATCTTAAACATTACCGTTTCTTGAATACGACGATTTCGGCATCGGCACCGTTCTTGCCGTATTCGCTCACGAGAATGTAGCGTTCGTCGCAGGCGATTCCGAAGCAACGGCCTTCGGCACCAATCTTTTCAACTTGGTTGCCCCAGTAGCTTGCGTTATCGTCCAATAGCTTGACGCTGTTGCCGTTAATTTTGTATTCCTGATTGATGAACGAGCCCTGCAGAACAAAGAGGTTGTCGATGGTCGGCATGTCCTTGATACCGAGAGCATTGACTTCTTCAATGAACTTCTGCTTCATGGGCGAAGTGGCATGGGGCAATTGGTCCGCGGGGAGGCGCCAACGCTTGAGCGTCGGGAAGTACTTGCGCAGTTCCACCTTGTACTCTTCGCGGGTCAGGCTCTTGCCTGTATTCTTGTTGAATTCATCGACGAACTGCGAGCAGAATTCGACCATCTGTTCCATGTTGAAGTCGCCGGTGAATGCGCCGTCCTTATAGCAGTAGATGCAGTATTCTTCGTTCTTGCTGCCGTCGGCGTTGGTGCCCAAGATTTCCGGCGTAAGCGGCATTCCGCAGCTTTGACAAAATTTCATTTCCATAAGTTCTCCTTTATTAGTTACACATGCACAAATGTACACTATTTAAGAAACTTTGTCAAGGCCTTTTTGCACTATTTTCGTCAATTAACCTTACTGAAGGCCAAAAACTTGGTCTTCAAATTTGAAATACGTGAAGTTTCGTAATGTGTCAGGAATATTGATTTGGTGCAGGCTAAAACAGTCGCATTCCTCCGCCGAACGAACTTCGGCAAGAGTCGCAGACAACGTGTCACCAGAAAGTTCATACGACAATTCGGCATCAATGGAACAATAATCAATTTTCCAGAATTCAATCGTGAGAATTTTGCCACCATAATCCATCAGCTTGGCATTTTTAACACCATCCGAAAAACCCATTTTCAGTAGATCTAGTAACGACAGACATTCTTCAGTCCGAATGGACGAGACCTTCTTATTTTCTTCAGCTGCCTTGATTGAATCAAGGTCGACTCGAACAGGCTGCTTGCAAGTGACGGTCATGACGCTTGGCGGAGGGCACACGCCTTTCGCTGACGTATGAGCTCTCTCCTTACCGTCTTCTATGTAGATTGTATCCGCACAACAGGCTCCGGGATTATAGTTGCTGCCATCATACCAGGAACTACTAAAAGGCAAGAATACATTTGACGAAGATGATTCCAGAGATTCACTTGACTGCGGAATGGCATCTTCACTTGACGCAGGCACTGCACTTGACGTGGGTACAGAGCCTTCACTTGACGAAGATGTTGTATCGGGCGTCGTTATTTCGGGATCCTCGCGGGTAACCGAAGGAGCGCTGGAGTTGTCATCAGAGCAAGCCGAAAAGAGTGCTGCAAGGCAGAATAACGCCCCGATTGCCGTCAATATTTTTTTCTTCATGTTCCCCTTCCTCCTCAATGGGTGTACCCCTAATATATATTTTTTTACTTTGAGTCATAATCTTTTTATTGCTTTAATACGGCTTGCTATCCAGCGGTTCTGTGCAGCCCCATTCTTGTGCGATTCGTTCAAAGTTCTTTTTGACAATGCGCTTGAAAATGAGGTTGGTTAATATAATCTATATTTCCAGTTTTTTTTAACATTTATCCTTAATGTTGTTGATTGACCCGATGGAAATTTAAACGTAACCAAATCATCTATATCGTCTTCATCTACAATGTAATGACATTCATAAATTTTTTCTT
>NZ_ONDD01000032.1 GCF_900316465.1 uncultured Fibrobacter sp.
CCCCTCATCGCCGATGGTACCTGGCCCACGGGCCCGGGAGAGTAGGTCGCTGCTGGATTCACGGAGCCCCTTGCCTTAAAGGCGAGGGGCTCCTTTTTTGTATATACCGCTCGGCCCTTATGCAGGCAGGTGCCCGTGGCCGGGCCTCGCTCTCGCCGCCACGGCCTGTCAGTACAGGCCGCTTGCCGCTCACAGCCCCTTGCCGCAAACGCCCGAGGGGGCTTTTTTTATGCCCGAATCACGCGGGGTTTTAGGGGAGGAACCCCACCCTGGTGGCCATGCGCACTAAGCGACAAGTCGCTAAGTGCTGTCCGCCCTAGGCGAGGGGGTAATGGAAGACCCGGTGAGAGACTGGCCGATAAGCAAACATTAGAGGCCGAAGGCCGAATCCATGTTTGCGTTCGGAGCAGGCTCGAGCAGGGGCTGGAATTAGGGGGATGCTTCCCCCCCCCCTTTTTCATATGTAGACATTCTTTTTTACTTACAAATTAATACAGAGTGGAATATTCCAATCTGGAACTTTGACAATCTGTCCATTGCAATTTTCATATTGCATTGGTTTTTCGCGTGTGCGAATTATACTTTGATATCAGGTTGGTAACGCGATTAAGCGCTCCGTTTGGTATGAGAGGTTGTGTTATGGAAAATAATGAAATCAAAATCAGGAAACTGAGTCCCATTGTCGAAACTATCTGGGGCGTCCTAATTTTAGTATCGAGTCTTGTTCTGCTTTTTGTAGGCGGCTAGCTCTACGATAAGCCACACGGTCTTACGACTTCCAGAGCGAAGGAATCGGGCTGTGTGCGTCGTAGATGTCTTCGGCGTCGCGGAGCGGTTCGGACTTGCTCTTGAGCGGAAGCATGCGGTGTGCGTCTTGGTTTGCGGTCGGGTGATTAGCGACCGCTTTCTTGTACCAGCGCAGAGCCATGTTATAGATTCTTGCGCGTTCCAAGATTTTTCCAATAGCCACATTCAGGTTTGCAAATGTTTCGCTATCGCTGTCGCTGAATTTTGCAAATCGATCGAATTCCTGTTCCCAGTATTCAATTTCTTCATAGCAGGGCGGCACAGCCGACTCTGCTATGTTTATTTCTTCGACCATTGCGGTAGAAAGTTTGGGATCTGCCTTCACGATATTCTGGATAGCCAATGCGAGCTCCCTGCGGCCTGTTGCAGTCGCAATCTTGAGCCAGGGGGCATAATAGCGTGCCATGCCGTAAAGGGCGTTCATACGCTCCAGAGATTCGTTTGCGCATGCGCAGCCGGCTGCCTTGGCTTTCTTGTACCATTCAGCGGCGTGGGCGTATTCGCCTGCGTTTTCGCAAATTTGTCCGAATTCGTTTGCGAGTGTTCCGTTTGCGGCTTCCTGCAAGGCGGCGCTTTCGGAAGCGGTAGTGTCGCCGATTTCAAATTCGTTGGCCTTCTGGTACATCTCGTAGCAGGCTTCCAGCGCTTTTGCCTGCCTGAAATACTGTGCGAGGGCGAGTGCCAGCTGTTTGGTAATGGGCGGGTTCTGCACGGCGTATCCGGACCATTCTTCGACTTCGCCTGCGGGCGGAACGGCCGTGGTGTCGTTGCCTGCGTTCACGGCGTCGGCGTGTCCTTTGGCCTGGTTGATTTTTTCAAGGGCCTTGAGGCCTGCCGGTGTAGAAGTATCCGGGGCGGGTGCGTTTACAATGATGTTGAGCAATGCGCGTGCAATGGAAAAGTGTCCCTGGTTCTTGGCCATGACAAGGCGGCTGTAGTAGCTGGGGATGGTCGATGTATCCAATTGCATTTTGCCCTCTTATAAAATCTTTTACATTACGCTTTTTACAGGAGTATAATAGAAATTTTTGTTTATTTGCAAATGAGAGAAAATCGAAAAATGTCATTTTTTGTACTATACATAAATCTATATTGTGACTCTATAAGAGATGTAGGTGTTTAAAGAGGTACCTGAAGTGAAATTGATCCATACGGCAGACCTGCACATCGGAAAGAGCGTGTGCGAGCATTCGATGCTCGACGAACAGAGGCATATTCTGGCCGAAATCCTGAAAGCGGTAGAAACGGAAAAGCCCGAGGCGCTGCTGGTTGCAGGCGATGTTTACGACAAGTCGGTTCCTTCTGCCGATGCGGTTGCCGTGCTGGACGATTTTTTGGTGAAGCTCTCCAAGACGGGTACTAAGGTGTTCGTGCTGAGCGGTAACCACGATTCCGCAGAACGTCTTGCCTTTGGCGGTAGGCTCATGAACGATCGCGGCGTGTACATGTCGCAGGTGTATTCTGGCTCCTTTATGCCTGTCACGCTCAAGGACGATTTTGGCGAGGTCGACGTGTGGTTGCTTCCGTTTGTGCGTCCGGCCGCAGTGCGCGCATGCCTCAAGAGCGATGAAGAACGTGGCGAGGTCGTGGACTATACCTCTGCCATGCGAATGGCGATTGCGCAGATGAATTTTACGCCGGGGCGTCGCAACGTACTTTTGGCACACCAGTTCGTAACGGGTGCCGAACGGAGTGATTCCGAAGAAAATGTGGGTGGCCTCGACAATGTGGATGCATCTGTTTTCGATGGCTTTGACTACGTGGCGCTCGGGCATATCCATAAGCCGCAGAATGTAGCGAAAGATGAATCCGGAGTGGCACGTGTGCGTTACAGCGGGACGCCTCTCAAGTATTCATTGTCCGAGAAGGATCACAAGAAATCCTTGACGGTTATCGAACTGGGCGCGAAGGCGGATGCGGGCCTTTCTGAAATTGCAGTTCACGAAATTCCGCTTACGCCGAAGCATGATGTGCGTGAAATCCGCGGGACCTTTGCTGAACTCGTGTCGCCGGATTTTCAGCGCGGGCAACTGACTGAAGGGCTCAAGCCGGACGATTACATTTACGTCAAGTTGACGGATGAGAATGACGTGCCCGATGCCGCCTTGAAGTTACGCGGCATATACCCGAACTTGATGATGCTCGATTATGACAACGAGCGCACCCGCAATCAAAAGATTGTAGTTGGGGAAGGCAAGGCGGAACAGAAAACGCCGATGCAATTGTTCTCTGAATTCTTTACGGACATGACCAAGCGCGAACTGAATGAAGAGGAATGCGAATTCGTGCGCGATATGATTGATTGTATCTGGGAGGCTAAATGAGACCGACAAAATTGATTATATCGGCATTTGGCCCTTATGCAGACCGTACGCTTATTGATATGGACAAGCTTGGCATGAGCGGGCTTTACCTGATTTCGGGCGATACCGGTGCCGGCAAGACGACGATTTTCGATGCGATTACGTATGCCTTGTATGGCCGTGCAAGTGGCGACAGCCGCGACGATGCAAAGCTGTTCCGTTGTTTGAATGCAAAGCCTGAAACAAAGACCGAAGTCGACTTGACATTCATGTATGCGGGGAAGGTTTACCGCATTGTGCGCAATCCCGAATACATGCGCCCTAAAGCCCGCGGCGAGGGCTTTACGAAAGAAGCGGCGTCAGTCACGTTGTATTACCCTGATGCAAGCGGTAAGCAGGGGCCTACGAGCCGTTCGGTAAGCAAGGAGAAAGATGTTGCTGCCGCGGTGCAAGAAATCATCGGAATCGACCGCGACCAGTTTACCAAAATCGCGATGATCGCCCAAGGCGATTTCATGAAGGTATTGCTTTCGTCGACAGATGAGCGCAAGAAGATTTTCCGCAAGATTTTCAAGACGGACAAGTTCAACGCCCTGCAAGATGAACTCAAGAAGCGTGCAAACGAAATGGATCGGCAGTGCAGCGATAGTGAATCGACTGCATGCACGATGATTGCACAAATCCAGTGTGGTGAAAATTCTGCCCAAGCCGAAACCTTGGTGCAGGCCAAGAACTTGGCAGCCCAAAGGCAGGTGGCGGATTGGCAAGGCGTTTGCGATATGACGCAAGCGATTCTTGACGAAGACAGTCTGTCGCTCAAAAATGTTCAGGCCAAACTTGAAGAAAGCGCAAAAAAACTTGCCGATATAGACAAGGAACTTGGCCGTGCGCAGAATATTCAAAAGACTCGCGATGCGCTCAAGAAGGCAAGCGACGAACTGGAAAAGATTCTGCCGACACTTGCTCCGCTGAAAGAAGCGAAGCTTGCCGCCGAAGGTAAACAGCCGGAACGCGACAGTTTGCAGGAACGAATTACGACGCTCAAGAATTCGCTTCTTGAATACGACAAGCTGGAATCGTATCGCACAGAAGCTAAGCAGAAAGAAGTCGCGATTAAGGGCCTTGAAACAAAGCTGAACTCGAACCGTGAATCCATAGACAACCTTAAGGCGACAATTACAAACCTAGAGGCTGAATCGGCAACCTTGGGCGATGCTGGAACCAAGAAGCTGGAACTGATTGCGCAAAACGATAAATTTAAAGCAAGGCAAGAAGACCTGCAGAAAGTGGGCCGGAATGTCAAGGAACTGTCTACGCTTGTCGATGCATTTGAAAATGCAAAGAATGCATACATTACTGCCGATGGAGACTACTGGAAAATCAGTGACGATTACGAAGCGAAGAATCGTGCCTTCTTGAATGAACAGGCGGGAATCATTGCTGAAACTTTGGTAGAAAACGAACCCTGCCCGGTGTGCGGTTCTACAAGCCATCCGCATAAGGCTTGCAAGTCGGTAGAGGCTCCGAGCCAGGCGGAATTGGAACAGCTCAAGAAGATTGTTTCGAAAGCAGAAGCGGAACGCAACGAAAAGAACGCGTTGGCTTCGCAAGCAAGGGGCAAGTTCGAAGAAAAACAATTGGCGGTGCAGACGCTTGTGCAGGAACTTTTTGGCGAGTGCACTCTGGAAGAGGCGCGTGAACGCGGCAATACGGAGTATGCCGAGAACCGCGACAAGATGGCAACGCTTACTTTGGCGATATCGAAGGAAGAAGAACGCGAAAAGCGAAAGGTATTCCTTGAAAAGAATATTCCGGAAAAGCGTGCGGAATTGGAGAAGTTGCAAACTTCATCAACCGAAATGGAAAAACAGATTTCGGGCTTGAAGGCCGAGGTGCAATCTTGCTCGGCGGCGGCAGAAGAGCTTTCGAAAAAGCTTGCCTTTGAAAGCAAGGCGGACGCTGAAAAGCAGATTCGCGAAACGCAGGCGGTGTTTGACAGCTCCAAACGCGAACTTGAAAAGGCGACAGCCGCATTCACTGAATGCGAAAAGCAAGTGAACGAATTGAATGCAGGCAAGGTGACGCTTGCCTCGCAACTGGAGAATGCTCCGGCGTATGACATTGCCGCATTGCAGGCGAGCCGCGACCAGGTCGCCGAGGCGCACAATGCGCTCGCGCATTCGCAGAATAATATTTCTGCCCGTCTTGCTGGTAACAAGAGTGCGCTTGGTCAAATCAGCAAGACGGTGGGTGCGCTCGGCGAGCAACTCCGCAGGCGCGCATGGATTAGGAATCTGTCCGATACTGCAAACGGTGGGCTTTCGGGCCAGGGCAAGGTGATGCTTGAAACCTACGTGCAAGCGTCTTACTTTGACCGCATTGTGAGTCGCGCAAATATCCGCTTCCGTCTTCTTTCAAACGGCCAGTACGAACTGGTTCGCCGCAAAGATGCTGCCAATAACAGGAGCCAAAGCGGCCTCGACTTGAACGTACTTGACCATTCAAGCGGCAAGGAACGCGAAGTCAAGACGCTTAGCGGTGGCGAAAGTTTCTTGGCGTCACTCTCGCTTGCCTTGGGCCTTGCCGACGAAGTGCAAAGTTACGCCGGCGGAATCCAGCTTGACACCATGTTTGTGGACGAAGGCTTTGGTTCGCTTGACGAAGAAGCCCTGAAGAATGCAATCAACACGTTGCAGAATCTTGCAGGCGACAATCGCCTGGTAGGCATTATCAGTCACGTGAACGAGCTTGAACACAAGATTGATAAAATCGTCCGTGTCAAGAAAGACGAGAACAAAATCAGTCGCGTATCAATCGAGATATAAAAAAAGGCTCCTTAAGGAGCCTTCATTTTTACAGAAATTTTTACGGGATATCGTTTGGCAGAATTCCGAATTCTCGGGCTTTGCTGATATCGATGACTCTAGATTCTCCGGAATCAAAATTACCGTCTTCGACTTCATCGGCATATTTCAATTGAGCGCTGAGGTTTGCTTGATCGGCTGTTGCGTTCGGATCGCCGAGCATGGTGGTTTCCATGAAGTCGAGGATCTTGCTGTTCTTCTCGACACGCCAGCCTACAAAGGCGTGCCCAGGGATTTCAATGATAAGGGCTTGCATGCCGAGCGCTTCGAGTATCGATGCGAACAACATGGCTGTCTCAATACAAAGTCCATCACGGCTGCGCAGCACTTCGACGGGGTAGTTTATTTTTTGGGCGTTTACTCCGGCTCCGTCGTTTTGTACATAGTGGATGCCACGCTTGTGCAAGACGTTGAAGACTGCTTTTGCGACACGTCTGGAGCTGTAGGGGACTGATTCGTCTTCGGCGTATTTCTGGTAAATTTTTACCGTGCTGTCGGGTAGTTCGCCCTTAAGTTCGTTCAAGATCGTGCTGATCGAATCCATGCCCGGCGTTACCCATACTGCTTCCCATAAATGGGGATTGGGGATACCGACGAGTTCGCCGCCATTAATTTGCATCGGGTATATTTTCGTGGCTTTCGAAGAAGAGTGGAAAAGAATTTCCTGATCATTTTCGAGGGCGTATACGCGATTTTGGAACTGGACAGATTGCGGAGCTGTAAGAGCGAGCAATGCCTCATTGTTGAAGTGGAATGTGGGGGCGAGTAATTCGCTTGCGTCGGGGTTTACGACAGTTGTAACCGTAGCGGTATCGGTAAAGCCTTCAATCCATGATTTGAGCAGAACCTTTTTCCAGCGGCAGGGCACCTTAGAATTGCCCGCTTCGCATGTATTACGAACTTTTATCGAAATCGGCATCGGATAGTCGGTACCATCGCTTGCGGTAAAGTCCTTATACATTAAGGGGTATTGGTTTGCAAATGCGCCATAGATATTTTCTTTAGATGTCCATATATAAGCGTCTAACGTGCGAATGGCATTTTTTGTATAAATGTCGGTATAGACGCTGTCGTACAGTTTTTTGTAAAGCGAATCGTAGTTGGCTTGATTGAGGCTATCGATGAGTGCCTGGCGTGTTGAATCCATCCAGGTTGTGCCATAGGCGTTGTCGAAAAGAATCTTGTAGACCGTGTCAACGTAGGGTTCGGCATACAGGCTATCCCAAAGCGTGCCCGTGATTTCATCGCGCAGGACTTTAGCCAGCGAATCTATGTTGACTTCGATGGCGTCCTTACCGTCTTTGCCATCCTTGCCGTCCTTACCATTTTTGCCGTTTTCACCATCGATGCCGTTTTCACCCTTTGCGCCGGCAATGCCGTCTTTTCCGTCTTCGCCGGAGCAGGCGGTAAGCATAAAGCATGAAATGATTGTGATGAGGCTGGCATTAAAAATACGTTTGTATAACTTAGTAGGAATATGCATAAGTTCTCCTTTCCTCTAACAATAAAATAATTTATTTACAACAAGTAGTCCATGCGTATGTTGCGCATGCTTTCAAAAAGGTTTGCCTTCAGGGTGGAATTCCCCTTGGTCAAGCTCTTGATTTCTTCGCGGATTGATTTGCGGTGCGATGCCTTCGAGAATTCGCAGGTGCAAGTGAACTTGCGGATGTCTGCGTCTTCGGCGTATTCGATGATTTCGGATTCTTCGCAGTAACACAGCGGGCGGATAATGCTGCAGGGATACTTTTCATAAGGGACCATGGGCGGCATGCCGCTGAATTCGCCCTTGTACAGCATGTTCATCAGAAGAGTCTCTACGATGTCGTCCATGTGGTGGCCGAGCGCAATCTTGTTGTAACCGTTTTCGCGGGCGAACTTGATAAGCTCGGTGCGGCGCTGCGTACTGCACCAATAGCAATTGAGCTTGCGGCCTTCTTTAAGGCGACCTTCTACAGCGACGTCTTTAAAGAAGAACGGGATCTGCGGGTATTGCTCTGCCATGCGCTGCAAAAATTCGCGCGGAGCCTTGTCGGCAAAGTCGCTTTGAATATGAATCGCGCCGATTTCGCAATTGGGCAAGAACTTTCCCATGCGGCTGGCAAGTTCCATCAGGAGCACGCTGGAATCCTTACCGCCACTCACGGCGACAAGCACCTTATCTCCGTCTTCAATCAGGTTGAAGTCATGGAGTGCCTTGGTGATTTTCTTGCTGATGCGTTTACGGATGGCGTTGGACATATAAATAGTAGAAAGTGGTTTTGAAAAAAGGGCTCGCAAGTGCGAAGCCCTTTTTAATTTGTTTGTAACCCGTCTGATCCTTAGTCGGCAAGGCGGAGCGGCATCAGCAAGAAGCTGAAGCCCATGTCGTCGCCAACAGGTTCGATGATGCAAGCGCCGATCGGGGTGTTCATCTTGAGCACCACTTCTTCGCTCTTGCACATGCTGAGGATTTCGTAGAAGTAACGGCCGTCAAAGCCGATGCTGAAGCTGCCTTCGCCATTGTGGGTCACGGCCAAGGCTTCGCGGGTTTCGCCGCCGACATCCGGGTCGGTAGCGGAAAGTTCCATGTTGTTGCCGTCCATCTGGAAGCGGATCTGGTGCGTACGCGGGTTGGCCATCGGCAAGATACAGTGAACCTTGTCCAACAGTTCGGTAGCGTTGGCCTGAACGGTGCGTTCGAAATTCTGCGGAATCACGGCGCGGTAGTTCGGATACGGACCTTCGATAAGCTTGGAGATAATCTGCGTTGCGCCAATGCGGAACAGCACGTGGGTTTCGGTGGTGCAGATTTCGACGGAGTCTTCGTTCTTGGCGAGGCGGAGCACGAGCTGCAGAACCTTCGGGAGAACGATCACGCCGGATTCAAGGTTTGCGCCTTCCTGTTCGATGCTTGCGCGGCCCATGCGGTGACCGTCGGTTGCGACCATGGAGATCTTGCCGTCCTTTGCTTCCATGAACACGCCGTTCAGGTTCTGGCGGGTGTTATCGGTAGAGACTGCAAATGCGGTCTTTTCGACCAGGAATGCAAGTTCGCTTGCGGCAAGCGTAAGGGTGTTGCCTTCGACTTCGGGGAACGGAGGGAAGTCGCTGGCGTCGAAACTCGTAATGGAGGCCTGGCCCTTTTCGCTCCACTTGATGCGGGTCAAGTGATCCTGCACGTCGATGCTTACCGATTCGCAGCTCGGGACGAGGGCCTTGACGAGGTCGGAGAACTTGCGGGCGTTGATCAAGGCTTCGCCATCGCGTTCGCCTTCAACTTCAAGCTTAATCCTCACACCCAGGTTCAAGTCGGTAGCGCAGATTTCGAGAGTGTTGCCTTCGAGACGCAGCGAGTAGTCGTTAAGGATCTGCAGGGTGGACTTATTGGGGATGGCGCTGATAGCAATCTGGAGCGCTTCCTGCAATACGGATTTCTTGATATTGAACTTCATTTATGCGCCTCTTTGGATAAGCATGGTTCCGACAAAGAAGATTACGGCAATAGCGCCAAGGACGGCAATGATCTTCGGGTCCAAGGCATTGGCCTTTTTGGGTGTAAATTGCTTCGCATTTTGTTTTGCGCGTCTACGATCGCTACGACTCATAGATATTCTCCATATTTTATACGCGTAAAAAACTAATTTTTTTACGGACAAAAGGAATTAAGCATGGCTGAAAAAACGCTAAATAAGTTAAAAAATACGGCATTGAATTATGCGTCCACCGCCCTTTTGAGGGTGGAATTGGCTGCCGAGGAATCTAAACTCAAAAAACACTTCCAGGCTCTCGGACAAAAGCTCCACGGGGCCGTACGCGACGACCTTTTGAATACCATCAAGGACGATCCGTCGGTCGTCGAAATCTTGGGCGCGATTGAAGAAGAAAAGCGCGTCATTGAATCCTTGCGCAACCGAATCGATAATCCAGGGTCTGAACGTGAAGAAGCTTGAGGTCCATGTATTCCCGACCAAGACCACGTCGGGTAAAAGTTACGAGTTTTCGCTGATTGGTGCCATTGTTGCCGTCGTGGGCGTTGTGGCTGCCGTTTTGGGATTTATCCTGTTTTCGCCGGGCCAGATTTTAGACAACATAACGAGCGGGAACATTACCAATGTCTATAAGCAAAATGCCGCCATTAAAAAGGAACTTAAAGAAATCCGCGCCTCGGTTGACGAATCTATTTTGAAGGCCGAAGAAACCCGCGTGCTCCGCGACAGCGCCTTGATGGTGGGCGGCCTTGGCTTTGTGCTCGAAAGTGTCACTGCGATGGACGATTCGATTTTGCAGAAACGCAAGAGCGTGAACGAAGTGGAAATGACGTTCAAGAAGTTCCTGGCGGCCCTGGAAAACGATTCCGTGACGGCTGAAAAGATTCCGGTGCTTCACCCCATGCGCAATAACCATGCCGTCAAGAAGCGCTTTGAAATTGTCTACGACCCCTTTACCGACAGTGAACTTCCGCACAGGGGAATTGACTATGTGGCAGCCGAAGGTGATACCGTCTTTGCAACCGGGGCAGGCTCCGTGAGCGAAGTCCGCAAGCATCGTGGTTTCGGCCTTGCGGTAAAGATTGACCATGGCCATGACGTGCGCACCTTCTATGCCCACTTGGGTCAGGCCTTGGTAAAGCAGGGCGAACACGTTCACCGCGGGCAGCCCATTGCCTTGATTGGCGAAAGCGGCACGCAGTCGAGCATTGGCCTGCATTACGAAGTCCGCATCGATGGCATCTCCATCAATCCGGAAAGTTTCTATTTAACGAGATAGCGTTAATCGGCGAAACGGTTTAAACCGTTGGTGTGGTAGAATTCTACGTCCGAAAGCACTTGGTCGACCCAGCTCTTGGTGAGCGGCGACTTGCTCCAGTTTTCGGGCTTGGAATTGATTTCGGGGTCTGGGTAGAATGTGGCCACGGCGTTTTCTTGGCTCACGCCCACCTGAAGCATTTTGCCCAAGCGTTCTGCCCCGATAAAAATCTGCTCAATACCTTCGCCTTCCTTGAGCGAGAGAATGCCCTTGGAATCTTTGCGACCGCGGTAACTAAAGTTGAAATTCGAGACATGACGTATCAGCGACATCAACAATGCCGGATCCAGATGGTGGATTTGTGCAGCCTCCATCACGGGGAGAGCCGTAAGCTGTTCAGTGTCCCAGGGTTCGCCGTTGTATGTCACGACGAGCGTGTGGCTTGAACCTTCGCTCATGATTTGCATCTTGTAGCGCTTGCCCAACTTTTTCTGCAAAAGCCTGTTGAGTCGAATGCCCCTGTTCTTGAATTGCTTGTAGCCATTCATGGTAAAATAGAGCGTGTCGTCTAGGCGTGTTACGATAGGGGTAGTGGGCTTGTCTACAATCTCGTTGTAGGCGCCAATTATGAGCGGAAGCACGTAGGCGAGCTCCGGTTCCGGGTGCTGCATGTTGCAGTCGTTATCGACCTTGAGTACCTGCAGCGAATCCAGTTTCATGACGGCGACTGCCGCATAGTCTTCGAACAGGCTCCTTTCACTGATCCGCGTTTCGACGGATTCAGGAATCATAAGATACGTGACGACAATAGCGGCCACTAGTGCTACGCTTGCGATAATGGTACGCCAGACTCTGGGGGCCTTGAAAATCAATTTAAGCCAGCTACGTACCCTGGGGCTTTTCCCAAGGTAAACAGCCAAGAAGGCGAAAATGATTGTCCACAGGATAACGAATATCACGGATTACATTATAGCAAAGCGCGCAAATTCTATCTTTGGGGTATGCTGGATCCCTTAAAGAATATCGTGGTCATTGGTGACCGAATCTTGATTAAACCCCTTGAAGCCTCGAACAAGACCGGGAGCGGACTTTATTTGCCCCCGAGCGTTCGCGAGCACGATGCAGTGCATACGGGTTTAGTGGTCAAGGTGGGTCCGGGATATCCGCTCCCTGTGACGCAGGATAGCGATGCCGTATTCCGTGGGGAATCGCCTGACGAAGTCAAGTACTTGCCGTTACAGGTTAAGGAAGGCGACGAGGCGTTGTACCTGCATGCCAACGGTCATGAAATTGAAATTGACGGCGAAACCTACGTGATCATCTCACAGAACGCCGTGCTCATGGTCATGCGCCAAGACGTTCCCGATGATGTCTCAGGAATAGATAATCTTTAAACATTAATGTGAGCAATAAACGCCTCGTATAAACGAGGCGTGGTTGACGCCTACGGCGTCCGCGGCTTCACTCGGTTATGAAATTATGCAAGCATAATTTCGCGACTCTCGTTTTGCACGCTTTTGCGAGAGTGAGGGGATATCACATTTTAATTAATGTAATAGAGCCGAACGGTCTTTGTGAGTAACAAAGCCCCTGTTATTAAACAAGGGCGGTTACGAGAGCGAGGCGATATCTCATTTTATTTTATGAGGCAGAGCCGAGCGGTCTTTATAGTTTCCACTTGTCTTTCGCCGCTTCCAATTCGGCGGACACCTTTTCCCAATCTTCGTAGAGCTGGTCGACTTTCTTCTTGTTGTCGTCCATGTCCTTTGCGATGGCGGTAATGGCATTGCCGTCGCCGGTTTCGGAGGCGGTTACAAGTTTTGCTTCGAGTTCGCCGCCCAAGGCTTCGGCCTTCGCGATATCTTCTTCGAGTTTCGCGAGTTGCTTTTCGAGCGGCTTGATAATCTTGCTGCGTTCGGCGATGTAGTCGGCGCGGGCCTTGCGGTCTTCCTTGGCGCGGGGAGCGCTAGTGGGCGCATCCGTTTTCACGTCGATGTTGGAAACCTTGATGTTCGCTGATTCGGAGCCGCCCGGTTTCTTTTCGCTAGCCCAGCCCACCTTTTCGAGGAAGTCGGCGTAGGTGCCTTCGAACACGCGGCACTTGCCGCCGTCGAATACTACGAGTCTTGTGGCAAAGGCGTGCAACAGTTCTTCGTCATGGGTCACCACCATCGCCGTGCCTTCGTAATCTTCGAGGGCGTCGATCAGGCTTTCGATGGATTCCATGTCCAAGTGGTTCGTCGGTTCGTCAAGCAGCAACATGTTGCAAGGGCTTGCCAAAATCTTTCCGAGGAGCACGCGGCTGCGCTCGCCACCGCTCAGCACCTTCACCTTCTTGAGGGCGGCATCGCCGCTGAACATCATGAGGCCCGCGAGTCCACGGGCGCGGCTCTTCTGAGCCACTTCTTCAATAGCTGAGGCGATTTCTTCTTCGACAGTGTTGTCGAGGTTCAGGCGGTTGATATTCGTCTGGCCGAAGTAGTTAATCTGCAAATTCGGATTGTGGCTGATTTCGCCAGCGGTCGGCTGCAGTTCCTTGGCAATCAAGTTCAGGAGCGTCGTTTTACCGCGGCCGTTCGGACCGATGATTGCGATGCGGTCGCCCTTGAAGACTTCCATGGTGAGGTCGGTAATCAGTTCCGGGCCTTCGCCATAAGCAAAGTGCAGTTCCTTGATTTGGAGCATGCGCTTGCCGGGGAATCCTGCTTCGGTAAAGCTGAAGTCGAGGTTCCTTTCGTGGGTGAGGCGCTCGCCGGTGGCAAGCTTTGCCGCGGCCTTAATCTTGGATTGCACCATGGCGGCCTTTGCGGCCTTGTAGCGGAAACGTTCAATGACCTGTTCCAGCTGCGCCTTCTTTTTCGCCTCGTTTTCTTGCGTGCGCTGTGCGACTTCTTCTTCTTCGGCAATCGTTTCGCGGAGCTTTTCTACCGTGCCCTTCACCTTGCGCATCTTATGGCGGTGAATGCCCACCGTGTGGGTGCAGACCTCGTCCATAAAATGGTGGTCGTGGGTAATCAAAAGGACTTCGCCCTTCCAGCTGCGCAAAAAGCGACTGAGCCAGCGCATCGACACAATGTCCAGGTAGTTGGTCGGTTCGTCGAGCAGTAGCATGTCGGGTTCAGATGCCAAGACCTTCGCCAGGTTCAGGCGAATCTGGAAACCGCCCGAAAGGAGGGCGGGGCTCTTGTGCATGGATTCTTCGTCGAAACCCAGACCGAACAGAATCGCTTCGACCTTATGTTCTTCGATCCATCCGTCTTCATTGGGCTTGAGCACACTGCAGGCTTCTTCGTGAACTGTGGCGTGCGTAAAGTTCAGGTGTTGCTGCAAGTAACCCAGCGTGTATTTCTTGGGAATGTCGATGCTTCCGCCATCGATGCATTCCTGGCCGAGAATCATCTTGAAAAGGGTTGATTTACCGCAACCGTTGCGGCCTACAAGGCCCACGCGTTCGTGGTCGCCTACAAGCATAGAGGCGCCGTCAAGCAGCACCTGCTCACCAAAAGACTTCGAAACGTTCTGAATTTGAATCACGGGGTTAAATTTAGAAAAAGTAGGCAGTTGGCAGAATTTAGTTGGCTGTTAATAAAACTTGATTTGAAAATTTTCGTTATTCATTTTTTATTTTTCATTGTATATTTAGGTACGAGGTGATATATGGTGAAAAAATTCATTCTAGCCCAGTTTGCGCTTTGCGCACTTGTTTTTGGTACCATTGCCTGTTCCGACGATTCTTCCTCGGGCACGGACGCCAATATCGATACCGGCGACGAAATCAACATCCCTATTTCGGACAAAGTATCTAGCGCCGCGGACAAGGGCGTTTCCAGTTCCTCGAAAATCGACTCGCTTAAGGTAACGAAGAGTGACCCTGCCGCTTCGGATGCTGAGTCCAGTTCTTCTACGGCAAAGGATTCTCCGGAGTCTTCTGCAGAAGCAAAATCGAGTTCTTCCGAGGCTTCCGCAAAAGAAGACACGGGCTTTATCAACGAAGGCTGGCGCGAAGATTGCCTCGCTAAAATCAACGAATACCGCGCTACCGAAGACTTGAAACCGCTCACGCTCGCCTCCGAAGAAAAGCAGACTTGCGCTGACAAGCAGTCCGCCGACGATCTTGCCTCGAACACGGCTCATGGCCATTTTGGCGATTGCGGCGAATTCGCTCAGAACAGTGGCCCCAATTTCAGTGGTAGCTGGCAGAAGAATGCCTCTGCCGTTGCCGAATACTACCTCAAGATGATGTGGGAAGACGAAAAGGCCAAGGCTGAAAAGGGCGTTACGGAATATGCCCAGATCGGACACTACCTGAATATGAAAAACACAAGCTACACCAAGGTCGCTTGCGGAATCACCCTATCTGAAGATGGTAAAACAGGCTGGTTTAACGTAGACTTCTTCTAGTCTTTCTTCTTGCCGTTTTTGGGCTTATTCTTATTGATGTAATCAAGTCCCTTGCTCCTGTCGGCAGCAAGGGCTATTTTTTGTTGCTTGAGAAAGTCAATATAGATGTTTGCGCCTTCGTTAAGGTCAACCCCTGCGGCATCAAGCAAGTTGAAGAATAGCATGACTGAGGGGATTCTATCGCCTTTTCCGAGTCGTCTTATGTATTCTCTGGAAACATCGCAGAAAAAGGACAAGTTTTTCTGGGTAGTCTTCGTCCTCAAAAACGCAATAAGCTCTTTTATAGCATTTTTGTGGACGTTTTCATCGAACATATTTCAATTGTAAAAACGGAGCCACGAAAAACGTGCCAACTATAGTTGGCGTTATCAAATAAAAAAATGCTTTATATGAAAAATTTATGTTTGCCCTAGGGCGCAATAAATTATATTGCCTCATTGTATGAGATTGTGTATTATCGTTTTTTTTTCAGTTTTGGCCCTTTTTGCAAAGGATATCGCATGGAAAACCGATAAGTTCCTCGGTGAACCCTTCAAAATGCATGAATTTGAGGCGGAGAACTTTCATGCAACGCTTGTCGGCTACCCATTCGATTCAGTAAAAGATTCTGTATCATTACGTGTTCCTAAAGCTGCTGTTCTTTACATACACGGGTTTAATGATTATTTCTTTCAACAGGAACTTGCTCAACAGGTGGATTCCGCAGGCTATTCCTTTTTTGCAATTGACTTGCATAAGTACGGCCGTTCATACCGCTCGGGCGAAACCATAGGGGAGCTTCGCGACATTTCGGAATACTATGCCGAAATCGATTCCGCAATCTCCATGATTCGTGAAGCCGAGGGCGATTCTGTTCCGTTTGTGTTAATGGGGCATAGCACCGGCGGGCTTATCGCGTGTCTGTATGCAGCAGACAGGCGAAATGGCGAGGGAATTGCTGCCGTTGTCCTGAATAGTCCGTTTCTCGAGATGAATTACATTTGGCCTGTGCGCCGTTTAGCCGTTCCCGTGCTTTCTGCATTGGGGGGCGTGTTCCCGGATATCGGTATTCCGCGTAGTGAAAACCTGAACTACGACAAGAGTCTGCACAAGTCCGAGGGCGGAGAATGGGATTACGACCATAACCTTAAAGTCCCGGGCAGCCTGCCAATCGATTTGGGCTGGCTACATGCGATCCACCAGGGGCATGTCCGTGTCCAACAGGGTTTACACCTCATGCCTCCGGTTTTGGTGATGCATAGCGGTTGCAGTTTCCGCGACGACGACTGGAGTGAGGAATATACCTACTGCGACGGCGTGTTGGACGTGGAGCATATCCATGAATACGGAGCCAACCTTGGCCCGAATGTGAAGCTCGAACAAATTGAGGGCGGCCTTCATGACCTTATTCTTTCGCATAAACCTGTCCGTGACACTGTTTATCAAAAGATGTTTGATTTCTTGGATAAGAACGTGAAGTAAAGGGGCGTCAGGATTATTCCGCCCGTCTGCCCTTTACATCCACTTTATGACGTAGCTTGCGCAGTTTCGGCTGCGCTTTTTTGTTGCCCTTGGCGATGGCGGTTGAGCCGCCCACGTCGGTAACTTCGATTTCTTCGCTCAAGAGCCAGGAATCATTGTCGTTTTCGACTTTTACGAGAGCCTTGTACTTGCCCTTTTCGGTGAGAGCGAGGGTCGCCTTGTCGGCGCCTTCAATCAACTTGCCGTCTTTGTACCAGTGGATTCCGTAATTCGTGCCGTTCACTTGCAGGTTTGCCTGCTCTTGCTTGAGTGCGGGTTTTGCAAGTGTCATGTACTTGTTCACGATTTTCGCAAGTTCCTGGGCGCCTGTCGCATTCGGGTGGACGCTATCGTCCAAGAACCATGCGGGTGTCTGGAACAGAGTATGCAGATCGATGATGTTGACACCCTTCTTGACAGCGGTTTCCTTGATGATCGGGTTAATCTGGCTTACGATAGCCGTGTCCATAATCGCCCAGCCCACGTTGTTGCTGTATGGCTGCAGTGTCGCGTAAATTTTGGGATTGGTGGGCAGGTGCGCAAAGGTGTCAATTAGCGCCTCGTAATCGGTGTACAGCTGCGTTTTTTCGCATTGCCCGTAAAGGTAATTGTAATTGGCGCCCTCGCTTTCCATAAAGTACTTGCTGTCGTTGGTGCCGAGTTCAATGATTACGATGTTTGGCGAAGAGGCGAGTGCCGCCTTGAACTTTTCCGTCTTCCAGTAGCTGGAATTGTTGTCACCGCCTTTGATTTTCTCGCCCGCAAATGTCATGGAAGATACGCCGAAGTTTGTGACGGCGTAATCGTTCCCGAGCATTTCTTGCAGGTGGTCGGGGTATTTCTTTTCGCTCCAGATCCCGTAGCCCTCGGTAATGCTGTTGCCCACGCAGGCGACATTGGTCGCGGCCAGGGCGCTAGAAACGGCCATGGACAAAGAGACTGCTATCGATAATTTTCCAAACATCCGAAAACACTCCTTTCTCTTTGTTCTCTTGACTTGAGTGTTCCCCCAACTGCATAAAATATAAAAAAGCCCGCCGACTTTTGTCGGCGGGGCATTTGCTGAATTCTTTTAGCCTAGATTAGAACTGGGCCTTGAGAGCCTGCGGGCATTCTACTTCCTTGTAGGTGTGGTTCGGGTTGCCTGCAGCTTCCATCCAGGTGGCAAGGAACATGCAGCCTTCCTTGGCTTGGGTGTCGTTGGCGAAGGACTTGTTACACTTTTCCTTGAGGCATTCCTTGCGCTTGTTCAAGAGGTCGCCATCGTAGCCGACTTCGTCTTCGCACTTAGAGAGGAGACCGCCGTATTGTGCACCCTGGTCGCCCCAGCCCATGTTGGCGCAGCCGTTAAAGGCACCAACGCCACCGCCCGGAATCATGATGTCAAACTGGCCACCCTGTACGTCGTAGCCGATATTCGAGGCCATCACGACGAGGGTCTTGCCCTTAAGAGCCTGGTGGTTTGCCTTGGTTTCATACTTGCCTTCGCCTGTAAAGGTGAGTGCGAAGCACTTGCCGCATGTGGCGTCGTTACCCGGAGTTGCTGCGAATGCATAGGCGAGCTTGTCGCTTACGATGATAGGAATCTGGCTGGTACAAGTGGTGCCCTGACCGCCAGAACAAATGCTTCCGCTGTTGTTTCCGATAGGAGTCTTACCCTTGGCATCGCAAGTCTTGGCTGCGCCACCGTGTTCAGGCCATGCGCAGTGGGGCATGCAGCAGTCCCAGTAACGGGTTGCAAAGCCCTGTTGACCACCTGCGCCTGCGTTGAGGTACTTGGCTTCTTCGGCAGAGGCGTTTGCGTTGCCCTGGCTGCTAGAAGACTTGGGCTGAGAGCTGCTCGAAGATTTTACGCTAGAGCTGGACTTCGGCTGCTGCTGACTGCTGGAAGACTTGGGTTGCTGCTGGCTGCTCGAGGATTTCTGCTGCTGTTGGCTGCTCGAAGACTTAGCCTGTTGCTGGCTGCTGGAGCTGTTGGCCGGAGTTGCAGCGCCGCCGAGGTTTTTGCAATTTTGATTGGTCGGATCGTAATAGCAGTTTACCTTGCAGGATTCATCGTAGGCGTATTGTTCGTCGTGGTTTCCCTTAAGAGTGGTGTGGGGGTCGACGCACTTGCCTGAAGCACCGTCAAGGCATTTGCCTTCGCACTGGTTGTTAGATGTTGTCGCAGAAGAAGACTTCGGCTGTTGTTCTGCAGCGGAGCTCTGCGTTTGCTGTTGCTGGGACGAAGAACTCTTGTCGCTGACAGTCTTTTCAGAGGAACTGCTTACGACAGGAGTGGGTTCGCTACCAGAAGAAAGGGTAGTTGTCGGCTGCGAATCCGTTGCGCTGGAAAGCGTGGTAGTCGGAGTCGTTGCCGAAGCGTCTGCAGACGATGTAGGAGTGGATACCTGGGCCGTAGCCGTTTCACGCGTGACAACCGGAAGTTCGTTCGTGTCGACGTTTGCGAGAATCGGGGTGCCGTCAACGCCCACGATGGAGCCTGTGAGCGTGCCTTCGACAAATACGAAGGAACCTACGACATTACCGCTCAAGTCGGTAACGATGCCGGCAGGATAAATGAGGTACGGCTGTCCTGCGTTGACAAGCCAACAAGCTTCGTCTGCTGCTACAGCTGCGTTAGAATTGTCGTCTGTAGGTTGGACCGCGGAAGGGTCAAGATTATTGATGGCTTCTGCAGCCTCTTCGGAGCAGTTGACAAGAGCCAGCATGGCTCCAAGAACCACAACAGACTTCAGGAATTGGTGTTTCATAAGCATCCTCAAACAAAGACAATTAGACTTTCGTATCGAAAGTCCTTCCAATTCCATCCGCGAAACAAAATAGATTAATAGAGCCCAAAAAGCACGTAAAATTTTGGTAGTCAAATGCTTGCTGAAACAAGGTGATTTCTGAAACAAAAAATCCCGACGCTAGGTCGGGATTTCTTATCAAAGGTAAAGTTTTGATTAATATTTCTGCTTCAGCACTTCGGGGCATTCCACTTCGGTGTATTCGTGGTTGGGGTTGCCGGCGGCTTCCATGAAGTTTGCCAGGAAGAGGCAGCCCTGCTTGGCCGTTGCGTCGCTAGAGAAGGACTTGTTGCACTTTTCGACGAGGCATTCCTTACGCTTGGTGAGCAGGTTAGATGCATTGTAGCCGACTTCCTTTTCGCATTCGGAAAGCAAGCCACCGTAGGTGTCGCCCTGGCTGCCCCAGCCGTATCCGCTGGTGCCGTTATAAAGGCCGACGCCACCACCCGGAATCATCACGTCGAACTGACCCTGGTTCACGTCAGCACCGATGTTGGTGACCATCACGATCAACTTCTTGCCGGCGAGAGCCTTGTGGTTCTGCTTGGTTTCGTACTTGCCCTTTCCGGTAAAGGTGAGCTGGAAGCACTTGCCGCACTGGCCACCGTTAGAGGCGGGGACTGCGGCGAAGGCAAAGCCGATATTGTCGCAGCCGTCAACGGTAAACGGAATCTGGCTTGTGCAGGTTGCTGCACTACCGCCGTTACAGACGCTCTGTGCGTTGTAGTCCGTGTTTTCGGTCTTGCCGTTTGCGCTGCACTGCTTTGCGGGGCCTGCGCTGCCTGCGTTGTTAGTCCAGGAGCAGCTGGGCTTGCAGCCGTCCCAGTAGCGGCTAGCGAAACCGGTACCGGTTGAGCCGCCCTTGGTCTTGATGGCCGGGCAGCCAGAGGTAACGACCTGCGTGCTGCTAGAAGATTTTGCGACGCTAGAGGAGGACGGGGCAACGCTTGCAGAAGACTTGTTCTGTTGCTGTTGGCTAGAGGAAGACTTAGCCTGCTGCTGGCTGCTAGAAGACTTTGCCTGTTGCTGCTGGCTAGACGAAGATGCTGGCTTGCTTGTTGCGCCAGAAATGGTGATGATGAATTCGTAGTCCTTGCCGTTCACCTTGAAGAATTCGCTTACGGAATTTCCGTCATCCGGCTGGAAGTGTTCAGGAACGGTACTTGCAGGAATGGTGTAGGTGTCACCGCTCTGCTTGGGTTCTTCGAGCCACCAGGCGTTCCAGGACATACGGGTAACGTTTTCCACGCCGCTGAACTTGACTTCGGTAGTCTTTGCGTTCTTGGCGACCGTCTGCGTAAGGCTTCCCGAAATGGTGAGTTTGCCGTCGGTTACGACCTGCTGTGCCGAAGAAGCCGGAGTATCCTGCTGTGCGACAGAGGAAGAGCTGGCCGGCGAGTCGTTGGTGCTGCTGGTCGGAGCTTCGGTACCGCTAGAAGCGGGAGTGCTGATTGCGGACGAAGCCGGGATATCGATAGTTGCCGAAGAAGACGGCGGCAAGGCCATCGAAGCTGTTTCGCGAGTCACGATGGCGAGTTCGTCGATTTTGATGTTGCTGATAATGATGGAGCTGCCGTCAATTGAGACCATGTTGCCGGTCGTGTAGGAGTCGTCGGTAAATACGAACGAAGCGAGCACGGTGCCATTGAGGTCGGTCACGATACCAGCGGGGTAGATGAGGTAGGGCTGGTCGGCAGTAATGAGCCAGCATGGATCGTCAGCGGATGTGGTAGTGGTGCCCGGATTGTTTTCCGAAGGCTGAAGTGCGCTAGGATCAAGGTT
Organism: uncultured Fibrobacter sp.; assembly: GCF_900316465.1. NCBI lineage: Bacteria > Pseudomonadati > Fibrobacterota > Fibrobacteria > Fibrobacterales > Fibrobacteraceae > Fibrobacter > uncultured Fibrobacter sp. Next base: position 21,178 of record NZ_ONDD01000032.1, read on the forward strand.
GTTGATTGCTTCGGCGGTGTCATCAGAACAGTTGACGAAGGCCAAAACGGTGCTTAATGCCAGCACGGACTTTAGGAATTGGTGTTTCATGAGCATCCTCAAACAAATACAATTAGACTTTCGTACCGAAAGCCCTTCCAATTCCATCCGCGCATAAAGATAGATTTTTTGCTCGAAAATTTCATGTAAAAAATGGAATATCAAGCATTTATGCGATGTTCGTCACACAACAAGGCGGTAAATAGAAAAGCCCCGGTTAAACCGGGGCTAAAAGTTTCAATCTAGAACGCTTTACAGGATTAGTATCTATCTTTCAGTTCCTTCGGACATTCCACTTCCTTATAGGTGAGGAGCGGGTTGCCTGCGGCATTCATCCAAGTTGCCAAGAAGAGACAACCTTCCTTGGCTTCGGGGTCGCTCGAGAAGGACTTGTTGCACTTTTCGGTGAGACAGCTCTGGTATTTGCTCGCGTTGTAGTTGGTTTCGTGTTCGCATTCGTCAAGGAGGCCGCCGTATTTGGAACCTTGGGAACCCCAGCCCATTTTGCCTCCGCAGCCATTGAATATCCCGTAGCCACCGCCCGGAATCATCACGTCGAACTGGCCGCCGGCCACGTCGTAACCCACATTGTTGGACATGACGATCAGGTGTTTACCCTTGATTTTTGCTTGGCGATCATTGCTGTACTTGCCCTTGCCTTGGAAGACGAGGTCAAAGCACTTGCCACAGTTGTTTTCGCCACCAGGAGTTGCTGCGAAGGCGAATGCCAAGGTGTCATTAATGATGATGGGGAACTGGCTTCTGCAAATACCGGCGTTACCACCGTCGCACATACTGCCTGCGCTCTTGTCGCCAATCTTGTTGCCTTGAGCGTCGCAGGTGGTTGCGGAGCCACCATGTTCGGGCCATGCGCAGTGCGGTTTACAGCAGTCCCAATAACGGGTTGCGTAGCCCTCGCCGCTCTTGCCGCCGTTTACGTACTTAATGGTGTAGTTGGTGCTTTGGCCGCCACCGCCGCTAGAAGAGCTGCTCTTCACCGAGCTCGAAGACTTTGCGGAACTCGAAGATTTTGCAGAGCTCGAGGACTTTGCAGAGCTGGAAGACTTGGGGGTGGTAGAGGAGCTGGAGTTGCCCGGATTTACGACAGAGCTAGAAGAGGTGAGGACGGGGTCTGGGCCCGGACCCGGATTGTCCATCGAAGAACTGCTTTCAACAGGAACCGGAACCGGAGTCGGGTTCGTGTGGACATTCGCCGGGTAAATCTTGAGTTCGTTCAGATCGACGTTGCCGACGAGCACGTTTCCTTCCAGGTCGACGATGTCGCCGACGGTTGTGAGATTGCCGTCAGAATCGGTCTTGAAAACCATGCTGCCTATGGCGACTCCAGAACCGTCGGTAACGATGTTGACGCCATACTGGTTCATGGGGTAAATCACGTAGTTCTTGTCGGCGCTCAGCACCCATGCGTTGTCGGTAATGATCGTCGGTTCCAGAAGTTCCAAATCGGCGAAATTGATACCTTGTGCAATAATGGTTCTTGCGCTGTCCAGGGCGACAATCAAGCCGGTTGCTATATCGGCCAAGGCGACTGTATCGCCGGCTTCGTTGGTCACAAAACCGTAGGCGTCGATGAGGTAGTTCGTACCATTGCCATCCCTATACAAAAAAGAGGGCTGGCTTACAATAATGGCTTGGCTATTGTTGTTGTTATTGTTGTCGGCGTTGATTACGGCGTCGTCGCCGCAATTGCAGATTAAGGCGACTGCTGCTGCCGACAGCAGTAGCGTAAAAAGTTTCTTCTTCATAAATTCCTCATGCTCCCATAAACACTCAAGGCACAAGATAGATAAAAAAAGAAGAAATAGGTGTAAAATTATATTGTTCAATAAATTAGTGTTCCTACTCCGTTCCACATTGTTTAGGGATGTTAACATGGGTGGCCGGAATGTAAACTTTTATTGTGTAAAAATCTTTTTACAAAAAAGTTGTTGATAAGTTGAAGGGGTTGTCGGGTGTGAAATAGTGGTGTGTTTAAATTGTTGATAAGTTGGAGTTTGCGTAGGATTAAAATATTGAAGTTTGGAAATTAAGCTAAAAACGCCATTTTCTGTAAAAAGGGGATTAGACCGCGCGTTGATTTCCTGAAGGCCGAAAACACCCCGAGAATGGCTGAAATCCGCGTTTTTTAGCGAAAAAGCAAAAAAAAATCCTTGAAAAATTCCTTGATTTTGCTAAATTTGTTCGGCAAAATTCGCAAAGTACCGCTTCCTATGCTTTGCGAAATAACAGGAATATGCGTTTAACCCGCGCCGTTCCTAGGATTCGAAGCGATAAACCTTCTGCTGAAGAAGAGGAAAAAATGGCAAAAGAACATTTTGACAGAAGCAAGCCGCACTGCAACATCGGCACCATCGGCCACGTTGACCACGGCAAAACCACTCTGACCGCCGCAATCTGC